>DATAPM010000410.1:0-3662 GCA_036265225.1 Vulcanimicrobiaceae bacterium | reverse complement strand
CCCGGCTCGCGCGTTTTGCGCGATGGCGATATGCTCTCCATCGATATCGGCACGACCCTCGATGGCTACGTCAGCGACAGCGCCGTCACGATCCCGATCGGCACGGTGCCGCAGGCCGCGCAGCAGCTGCTCGAAGTAACGCGCCGGTGCCTCACCGTCGGCATCGCGGAGATGGTTCGCGGGAAGCGGGTCGGCGATATCGGCGCCGCCGTGCAGGCGTATGCCGAACGCCACGGCTACGGAGTGGTGCGAGAACTGGTCGGCCACGGCGTCGGGCGCGAGATGCACGAGGAGCCGCAGGTCCCAAACTACGGCAAGCCGGGCACCGGGCTGGAGCTCCGCCCAGGCCTTGTCCTGGCCATCGAGCCGATGATCACCGAGGCCGGCCCGGCCGTCCGGATCCTCGATGACGGCTGGACAGTCGTGACGGCAGATGGTAAACTCGCAGCGCATTTCGAGCACACCATCGCCGTAACGGACGACGGGCCGAAGATTCTCACCCTCCGCGATTTCGCCGAGGATCCAGAGATCGAGAGGTATCGTCCTGCACGGGAAGCGATTGCTTAATGGCTCGCAAACGCGGCGGACGCATGCTTCGCGGCAAGAAAGCGTCCGTAGAGAAAGCCGCGAAAACGGCGCTGCCCAACGCGATGTTTCGCATCGAGTTGCACAACGGGCATCGCGTGCTCGCACACGTTTCCGGGAAGATCCGGATGAACTACATCCGTATCCTACCGGGCGACAGGGTTTTGGTCGAACTCTCGCCCTACGACCTGAGCCACGGCCGTATAACCTACCGGTACAAGTGATGACAGCGAACAAAAGGTAAGAGAAGAAAAGTGAAAGTTAGACCATCAGTAAAGAAAATTTGTGAGAAGTGTAAGATCATTCGCCGCGAAGGTAAGGTGCGGGTGATTTGCGACGTCAATCCCAAGCACAAACAGGTTCAGGGATAACCGGGGAATAAAGAGGAAGTTTGAGTATGGCTCGTATTGCTGGTATCGACCTGCCGCGCGAGAAGCGCATCGAGATTGCGCTGACGTATATTTTCGGCATCGGCCCCGCGACGGCGCGTAGGATTCTGGCATACGCTCACGTCGATTCGGACGTGCGCGTCAAAGCGCTCGCTGAAGAAGACGAGAAAAAGCTGCGCGACGCGATCGACGCGCTGCAACTGCGCGTCGAGGGCGACCTTCGCCGGGAAGTACAGGGCAACATCAAGCGGCTGATGGATATCGGTTGCTATCGCGGAATGCGCCACCGCCGCGGCCTGCCGGTACGCGGTCAGCGGACGAAGACCAACGCGCGTACGCGCAAGGGTCCCAAGCGCACCGTGGCCGGTAAGAAGAAGACCCTCGCCAAGAAGTAGTCCGCCGTGAAGGCGGTGATTACCGCCGGCGGGCGGATCGACGGCGCGTTCGCCGTAGAGGCCGGCACCCCGGTGAAGGCGCTCGCCGTCGTACGCGGCGCCACGATGCTCGACCGCATCATCGAAGCATTGCGCGGCGCGGGCGCGACCCGCATCGCGCTCGTCGGCGGCAGCGAGGTGCGCGCCGCCGCGAAAAACCAGGTCGATCGATTTATCGACGAGAGCCCGTCGGGCAGCCAGAATATGCTGCGCGCGCTACGCGCCTGGGGGGACGACGGCGAGCCGCTGCTTTACGCCACCAGCGATCTACCCTACGTGACGGCGGCGACGGTAACGGACTTCGTAAAGCGCGTGCCGCCCCAGACGCTCTGCGTCGCGCTTAGCGAGCACTCCGATTACGTCGCCCGGTTTCCCGACGCACCAACCGCGGGCATCACACTCGCCGGCGAGCGCGTCGTCAACGGCGGCGTCTTCGTGATTCCGGGCAGCAGTATCGAGCCGCTGACGACGATTGCCACGCAGTTCTTTGACGCGCGCAAGCGTCCGTGGCAGATGGCCGGCCTGGTCGGCGCCGCCGTGCTCCTGCGCTTCGTCTTCCGCCGGCTGAGCATTGCCGATCTCGAGCGCCGTGCGCATCAAACGCTGGGCGCGCGAGCGCTCGGCCTACGTAACTGCGCGCCCGAGCTTGCATTCGACGTAGACGGCGAGAATGAGTACCGTTATGCGCTCGCGCACCAGTAATCCGTTCGTCCTCGCGCTCTACTGGCTGGGCATCCAGTCGATCTGGGGCGCGATCTTGGGAATCTCGCTGCAATCGCGTTCGATCGAGCTCTCGGGCGCCGACGCACTCATCGCCTACAGCCGCCTCGCCACCGTCGGCGCGCTAGTCGCGGCGGTCGTGCAAATCGGCGTCGGTTTCTGGTCGGACGCGCGTCGCCGAAAGGGCAGCCGGCGCATCGAGTTCTACGTTGCCGGCGCCTTAGGCGGTTCGGCAGCATTGCTCTTCTTTTATCTAGCGCCGTCGATGGCGTCGCTAACCCTCGGTTATATCGGGCTGCAGCTTGCGCTCAACCTTGCGATCGGACCGTATCAAGCGATCATCCCCGATTTTGTCGATCGGGCGCGTTACGGAGTCGCGTCGTCGTGGATGGCTGCGCTGCAGAGCTTTGGAAACGCGGTGGGCGCGCTAGCCGCCAGCTTTATCGGCGGGGCGCGTCTTCTCGCCGGCTTTTTGAGCGCGCTACTCGTGGCGACGTGCGCGGCGACCTCGATCCACGCTAGCGGTCTGCCGCTGCGCGACGCCGCGCAGGAAGAAGCGCCAAGCCCGCTGCGCATCACGCGACCGTTTGTCGATCTCTTTATTTCGCGCGCGTTGGTCTACGCCGGGTTCTACACCCTGCTCGGCTATCTGCTCTTTTACGTCCAAGGCGTGCTCGGGATCGCGGCGCTGGCCGAGGCGAAGCGGCACACCGGGATCCTGATCATTAGCTTCACGGTCATCGGCGCGCTGGGCGCAGCCCTTGCCGCGCGGCCCAGCGACCGGCTGGACAAACGCCTGGTAGCTACGGTGGGCGGGGGCGCGTTCATCGCCGCCCTTGGGATCTTCATTGCCACGAGCGGATTCAGCGGGGCCGTGGCGGCGACGCTGGTCGCCGGCCTGGGATGGGGCGTCTTCCTGGTAGCCGATTGGGCTATTGCCTGCCGCGTGCTGCCCCCGGCCGCGATGGGCACGGCGATGGGGATCTGGAACATCGCCATCCTCCTCCCGCAGATCGCCGCCCCAGCGATAACGCTAGCCGTCCTGCAGCGGCTGGCCCTGACCGGCGGCCCTCTGGCGCCTCGGGTTGCCTTTGGCTTGGCCCTAGGGGAGACCGTAGCGGGGATCGCTTGGTTGTGGCGGCTTTCCCGTCAAGTGGTAGGATAATACCATCCCCTCGCCAACCTGGCGCGTGGGGCGTTCGCACCAATCACACCGGCTGCTTCAACGCGCCCAAAAGGCGATCTGAAAAGAAAGCGCCATGAAAGCACCGACAATCTCAAGGAGTTACTCTCAAATGAAACGACTGAGCACCGGAGTGCTCGCAGGGCTCGTTATGCTGCTCTGCGGGTTGAAAGCGGTTGCTGCTCCGTCGAACGCGACGCACGGAAACATTGGAAACGGCGTCGCCCAAGCGGGGTCGCCGCCGGCGCCGGACTTCGGCAGTCCGCCATCCGGCGAAATTCCGATCCTTTACAACGATCACCACGTCTACACCAAACCCGACGAGCTCAAGCGTGGACGCGTCCTCGCCGC
>DATAPM010000409.1:0-4702 GCA_036265225.1 Vulcanimicrobiaceae bacterium | reverse complement strand
CAGCACGGTCGGCGAAGTCTAAGGAGTCTCTCGTTTCGTGTACGTAGATGAAAACCTCAACTGTGTGGACTGCGCACGCCAGTTCATTTTTAGTTCCGGCGAACAGAGTTTTTACGAGCAAAAGGGCTTTCAGAATAAGCCCAACCGCTGTCCGGACTGCCGTCAAGCACGCAAGCAGATGCGCGGGAACGGCGGCGGCAACGGTGGCGGCGACCGCAGCGGGCGTCCCCGTGAGATGTTCACGGCGACGTGCAGCGGTTGTGGCGGGGTGGCCGAGGTGCCGTTTAACCCGCGCGGCGACAAACCGGTCTATTGCCGGGATTGCTTCGCCTCGCGACCGTCACATCGCTGAACGCACGCACCCCACTAAGGCCTAAGCTTTCCTACGACGCCGTCGTCATCGGCGGCGGCCATAACGGTTTGGCCTGCGCCGCGCTCTTAGCGCGCGCCGGTCACTCCGTTGCGGTCTTCGAACGACGCGACGAAATCGGCGGCGCGGCCGTCAGCGAAACCGGCATCTGGCCGGGATACACGCTATCAACCGCGTCGTACGTCTTGAGCCTGCTCGATCCGTGGCTGGTCGAGGAGCTCGATTTGCACGCGCGCGGCCTTTCGTTTTATCGCAAGGATCCGTACGCGTTCTCGCCGCTGCTCGACGGGCGTTCGCTGCTGCTTGGGGCGGATAGCGCGGCCAACGCCCGCGAGATCGGCGCCTTCGATGAGCGCGACGTCGCCGGGTTTGCGGCTTATGTGGACCGCACCGACCGGTTAGGCCGCGCGCTCTTCGACTCGTTCTCCGATGACGAGCCGCGCTTCGATCGTTTCGACGCCGAGACGCAGGCCTTGCTGCGCGGTTCGGCTTCCGATTTGGTCGAGCGGTACGTGCGCACGCCGGTTTTGCAGGCCGAGCTGGTCAACGATGGGTTGATCGGGACGTATCTTGGTCCGCGCGATGCCGGGACGGGGTACGTGTTGGCGCATCATCTCGCCGGGCGGGTGCTCGGAACGCAAGGATCGTGGGCGTACGTCAACGGCGGAATGGGTGCCGTGTCGCGCGCGCTTGCCGCTGCGGCGGTGGAGTACGGTGCCGATATTTTTTCTGCGGCGGCGGTAACGCGGGTCGTTGCGGGGGATGACGGGCGGGCTGAGGGCGTTGAGGTGTCGGTGTATCCGGACGACTACGACATGTCGCAGACGCACATCCATCGCTACATGGTGCGCGCCAAGGCTGTGGCGTCCAACGCGCATCCGCGTACGACGTTTCTCGATTTGGTGGATGAGTCGCTGTTGGACGGCGGGTTTATCGAGCGGCTGAAGGAGTGGAAGAGCGTGGGGCCATCGCTCAAACTCAATCTCGCGCTGGGAGAGCTACCGAACTTTACCAGCCGCCCGGGGAGTAATCCGCAGCCGCATCATCGCGCGACGATTCACGTTGCGCCGACGATCGATTATTTGCAGAAGGCGTACGAGGATGCGCGGGCGACCGGCGAGAGCGACGAGCCGCTCATCGAGTGCTTTCTGCAGACGCCGACCGATCCGTCGCTGGCGCCGCCCGGAAAGCACATCCTCTCGGTTTTCGCGCAATACTTTCCGTACGATCGGCCCGGCGGATGGTCGGACGCACGCCGCAACGCTGCGGCCGATAAAATCGTTGAGATCCTCTCGCGTTACGCGCCGAATCTTCCGAATGCGGTCGAGCATCGGCAAGTGCTGGCGCCTCCCGATCTCGAGGCGCGCTTCGGGCTGACCGGCGGCCACATCTTTCACGGCGAGCTGCTGCCCGGGCAGATTTTTGAAGACCGTTTTGCGACGCGCACTCCCGTGCCGGGGCTTTATCTGTGTGGATCGGGTGCGCATCCGGGCGGCTGCGTGAGCGGCTTCCCCGGGAAACGCGCGGCTGCGGCGATCGTGCGGGATTTAGCGTTGCGACCGTAGCGTAGGCGACGCTCGCTTCTCACCGAACCCTTCACTTGTTTTCACGCGAGCTCGGCGTGATGGAAGGTGCGTGCAAGATGGCGATACGGATCAAACATACCCACGAAGTCAGCGACGACGAACTCCGTGAGTTGTCGCACGAGAATCCAGGATATCAGTTCGAGCGGGATCGCGAGGGCAGGCTGGTTGTGAGTCCAACCGGGGGCCAGAGCGGCCGCCGGTCGGCCGAGATTTTGGCACACCTCCGGAATTGGGCGGAGTTGCGAAATGCGGGTCCGGTTTTCGATTCGTCGACCGGGTTCCGGCTTCCGGATGGATCGCTACGTTCGCCCGACGCCGCGTGGATCAGCAAGGAACGCTGGGAGAGCCTCAGCGAGGAAGAGCGCGATGGTTTTCCTCCACTGTGTCCCGATGCCGTCTTTGAGGTTCGATCGCGCGGCGATTCGGTTGAAGAGCTGCGCGCCAAGCTGCGCGCATACGCTGAAAACGGCGCCCGAGTCGCCGTGATGATCGACCCATATAATCGCAGCGTCGACGTGCTCAGTTTGAGCGGCGTCGCGCGGCCGGATTACGGTCTGGTTGATCTTGGTACCGAGCTTCCCGGTTTCAAGCTCGATCTGCGGAGCCTGGACTGATAACTTAGCGGATCGCGACGCTTACCGGATCGGTGAGACCATTGGTAATTGTTGGAGTGGTCTGCTCTCCGTTGGGCTTATAGCTAGTCACAGACCAAGGACCACTAAGATAAGTACCAAAACTCACGACAAAGATCTTTCCATTCGGATCTATGGCTACGCTGATAGGATTATTCAGCCCGGCTGTAATCGTCGGAGTGGTCCGCTTTCCGTTGGGGGTATAGGTCCTCACACTATTACTCAAGCCGCCCGCAACATAGATCTTGCCGTTTTTATCTACGGCAACGTCCGGGCCACCATCCGCGATCGTGGGTTTGGTCGGCTTTCCTTGGGGCGTGTAGGTCCTGATATCGTTTGACGCGACGTAGATCTTGCCGTTTTTATCTACCGCAACTCCCCTGGCAGAACCCGCGATCGTCGGTTTGGCGGGCTTTCCGCCGGGTGTGTAGGTGCTAACGGTGTGGTCGCTCGCGATGTAGATCTTGCCATTGGCATCAACGGCAACGCCGACGGGCCGGTAGAGGTTGTCGATCGTAGGCGTCGTGCGGGCTCCATTGGGCAAGAATGTAATAAGGAATCCGTCGCCATTAGGCGCCTCGATCGTGACGTAAATCTTACCATGCTTGTCGACCGCGACACCCGAGGCAAGTTTCGAATTAAACCTTGGATGTGTCTGCTTTCCCTTCGGGGTAAATGTCTCGCCGTTACTGAAGAGGCTCACGACATAGAGTTTGTACTCTGCGCGGGCATTACTACGTCCAGACTCGAGAAGCGTTGGGATGCCGGAGGGATTCGAAATCGGTGCGATGCCTGACCCGCAGCCTACGAGAATTACTCCGGCCGCTACTCCCAAAGCAAAGCGTATGCGGTGTGAAATGTCCTTCACTTGCGTCTTCCTTTTAAGACGGTCTTGCACTGTAGTAGCTCGGTCCAGGTTCATGTCGTCGTCATCGGGCAGCGAGGGTGCATGACATAGTTTGCCCACGGAGGCTAACGCGAGCGGGCGACGGAGACGGTTACTCCAACCATATTAAGTGCACTAAAGTCGGTGATAACTTTCCTCGGCTGTCCCCCACGCGGATAGTTCCACAGGTCGAGTTTGTCGATGTTGTGCCAGTCCGTATTGGGTTGGATCAGCGTGTCGCCTTGCAGCCAGAACTGTAAGCCGACGAGCGGGTTGGCTTTGAAGCGCGTCCTGAACTTCATCGTCTTTACGACCGCGGCGGTCGAGCCTGAAATCTTGACGCGGTAAACTTCCGTCGGCCCGTGCTCCGACTCGGTGAGGTGACGTATAGCCAGATATTTGCCATCCCATTGTATGGCGGCCGGAAACGAGTTGGGCGCGCTGAACGAAATATTGTGAGCGGTATTGCTGCCTTTTGGGATTTCCCATAAGGTGAACGTGCCGCCGCCACCCGACAAGAAGAGGTTTCCTTCGTTGTCGTACGTGTAGTAGTAAAAGTTGCGGCCCATGGCCGAAAACGCGGGCTTGCCTTGGCCGTGCTTGTAGATCGCCACGCTACCGAGCGACGGCTGGTCGCTCCAATTTGCGACGGCGAGGTCGCCGGTCGTGGGGTCGACCGAACAGCCGCTGGGAACGTAGGCGCCGTCGTTGAGTTTGCCGATTGGAGTCGTGCCTCCGTGGGCGAACTTCAAGATGGAGAGCGGAAATTTTGTGGGCCCGGGAAGGCCCTCGTTGACCATAAAAACGTTTCCGTCAGCATCCGAGCACATGGCGCCGGCCCCGGTCAGGCCATTGATTCTGCCGACGCGCTCGCCCTCCGGATAGGTGAGCACATAAGCCGAAACTTGGCCGTCGCTCACGTACACGAGATCCTGTTTCGCTGCATCGGCCTTCATCCACGAATGCGCTTGGCCCGCTGTCGTTGTGTCGGGCAGCGAACCGATGGACGCGGTGCCGCTGAGGTTTGTGCCGCCGCATCCAAAGAGAATCGAAGCGGTAAATCCGATAGCGAATGCCCGAGCGATTGTACGTGTCGCGCCCATTTTTACACTCCTTGGTTGTTGCAACCGAGGGAATATTTCAACGAGATGGGTCCGGCTTCCGTCGCGAAATGCTTTGCCGGTGCGTAAAATTGAGACCTATGGGTCTTTCGACTCAAATCTTTGTG
>DATAPM010000408.1:0-3630 GCA_036265225.1 Vulcanimicrobiaceae bacterium | reverse complement strand
TCGTGTCGATCGAGTAGACCGTCCCGCTGTCGTGCGCGCCGCCGAAGTTCGTCGTCCCGTACAGCGTCGTCCCGTCGGAGACGAGCGGTCCCGACGGGGCCGCGCCGTCGGGCTTGCCGCCGAACCGATGAAGGACGCGTTCGGTGCCTTTGCTCGTGAGCGCAAAGACGACGCCGCATCCCGTCGAGTGCGCGATGTGACACGTATCGTCGCCGCCGGCATTGGTCGTACCGTAGAGTTTGCTGCCGATCGCAACGAGACCGCCGAGCAGGGGCGTTGCCCCGTCGCTTCCGCCTTTAAAACTATGTACGATGCTCTCGCTGCCCGTAGTGCTCGAACGAAAGACGGTCCCGTCGCCGGCCACACCGCCGAACTCAGTCGTGCCGTAAAGCGCACCGTCCAGTACGAAGAGCTTCCCGTCGGGCGTAGCGCCGTCGCTTCCGCCCTTGAAACTATAGATAACGCGTACGCTCCCGGACGAGCCACGAACGAAGATCGTTCCGAACGTTTTCTCACCGCCGCCCGTCGTTGTGCCGTAGAGCCCGCCGGAGACCGGCGTAAGCGCGCTCATCGGCGCGGAGCCGCGGGCGCTTCCGCTAAAACTGTAGAGCTGTTGGTAACCGCTCGCGCCCGGCGCGCTCGCCGAAAGAGCGTTTTGCGCCGCCGGTAAGAGCGGCGCCGTCGTTGCATGCGCGCAGCTCGTCAAAAGAACGCCGCACGTGAAGAAGACCGGTAAACGCGTCATCGTACTCCATAACGCCTGGGGACCGGTTAGCCTCTCCTGGTAAATGCCTCTTCGTTCCTCCCGGCCGCTCGCTTGCGCGGTCGCGCAGGCCTAACTTCCAACTGAAAGAACCGCCATCGGGCTGGAGGTACCACCATGATCGACGAGCTGCCTAAGAACTTTTGCAATAATCCCGACGACAAGTACGGTCAGCTGCGCGTCGTCGACATCCCGGCAGAGATTCGCGACCACGCACCGTGGTTCAACCAAACCCTCACGACGGTCAACGATGCCGTTATTCGATTGGGAATCTTCGAGGGCGACTTCCCTTGGCACAAACACACCGACCAAGACGAGTTCTTCCTGGTGCTCGAAGGCGAGATCACGCTCGACGTCGAGGGACGCGGCGCCGTGCACCTCGGCACGTTCGAAGGATACACGGTGCCGAAAAACGTCGTGCACCGTCCGCGGTCACCGCGGCGCTCGGTCGTGTTGATGGTGGAGTCGGTCGGCATCGTATCGGCCGGCGACTAGCGCGCTACTTCGGCTGCTCGATGCTCGCGCTCTTGATATAGTCGAGCTTCGGAAACGATTTTTCCAGGTAGGCGTTGCCGTGAGCGCCGATCTGCGTTTGGTCGGGCTCTTCTCCGTAGCCGGAGTAGATGCGGTCGACCGCGTCCATTCCGCCGGTCACATGGCCGATCGGCGCAAAGCCCATCGCATCGAGGCGCGCGTTATCGCCGAGATTGATGAAGAGATGCGTCGAGCGGCTGTTCGGCTGCCCCGTCGCGGCAAAAGTAACGGTCCCGCGCGTATTCGATGCCTTTACTGGGTCGTCGACGATGTTGACGTCCCACTTCTTCGTGACGGCGGGATCGGCCGCCGCGCCCCACTGCACCACGAAGTTCGGTACTACGCGATAAAAGCGAGCACCGTTAAAGTACTTCGCCTGCACCAAATCGTAAAAGCGTTTCGCGCCGTTGGGGGCGAGACTCGGATCCACCTCGACGGTAACGGGGCCTTGGCTAGTATTGAGAACGACGGCATACGTATTGGCGGGAGCATTTTTGCCTGAAGATTTTTTGGACCCGCCGCTGCAGCTAGCCAAAACAAGCGCTGCCAAGGCGGCAACAAGCAAACGTCTACCGTACTCTGCTCTCATGCTTCCGATTTACTGACGCAACCCGGCGCATCTCCTGCAAAACCAGCCCTCGCCAAGCGCCCGTTTGCGAAAAGGCAGCCTAGATTTGCGTATTCTTACGGTGAACTTGCGCGCCGGCGGTAACGCTACGACGATTCCTCAAATCCTGCGCCGGTCGGCGCACCTCGATGCTGCGACGCTCGTCTTCTCGGAGTACCGGAATAACGCGGCCGGCGCGCTCTTGCGCGGCGAGGCGGAGCGCCGAGGATTTTCGCACCAGGCGTTCACGCCGTCGAGAAGCGGAAACGGCGTCCTCATCGTTTCCGAGGAGCCCTTCGCAGCCGTCGTCAACCCCTTTGGCTTATCCGACGACGAATATCCCAACGCCGTGCTGCAAGCAAACTTTGGAAGCTTCCATCTGTTCGGTGTGTACCTGCCGGGTCAAGATCGAAAACGGCCGCACCTGCGCTGCGTGATTGCGGCCGCTGCCCGCTACAGCGAAAGGGGGCGCAGGCGTTATACATCGGCGACTTCAACTCCGGTCGCAACGAAACCGATATCGACGTCGACGTGCGGTCGGATCGCATGCGCGACGAGTTCAGCACCGCCGACCTCTACCACGAACTCGAAAGCCATTGGACTGAAGCTTGGGCATATCTCCATCCAGGCGAGTATGAGTTTAGCTGGTACCCCTTTCGCCGAGACCCCGGCTACGTCAGCCGGGCGGGATGGCGAATCGACAAAGCCCTGCTCTCGCCGCAACTTCTTCCGCACCTGCGTGCGGCGGAGTACGACCATGTCTTTCGACTCGACCGGCTCTCCGATCATTCGGGTTTATTCATCGACCTCGACTGCGAAGTGGAGCGTAGCGACCCGAACTTCAGAGCATAGACGTGCGCGAACTCGGCTCCAAGCAGGAATATCTGGGCCGAGTAAAAGGCCCAAACGAGGAATACGACAATACCACCGAAGGCGCCGTAAGACGAAGCAACTGCGGCACGTCCGATATACCACGCGAGTAGAGTCTGCCCGGCCACAAAAAGAATTGCCGACGTTGCGGCACCCAGCCATACGTCGCGCCAAGCGATGCGGCAGTCGGGCAGGTATTCGTAAAGCAGCCCGAAGACTAAAGTTACCAACACCAACGAGAGACCGGTGTCCACGATCCGCGCCGTAAGTGGAAAGACCGGTAATATCGTCGCGGTTGCCGCCTCGGCCGCGCTCACGACCGAGTTCAACGCGAGGGAAATCAGTAAGACGAATGCGACGCCGAGAACCATCACAAAAGAAGGGATCTTCTCTTTTACGAGTTTCAAAAACCCGGACTTCTCCGGCTTCACGTCCCAAATCGTGTTGAGCGCTTCTTGCAGCGAACCAAAAAAACCAACTGCCCCGAGAACGAAGGCTACCCAGCCTGCCGTCTGGGCAACGAACCCCGAGCGCCGCTGTGAGAACGTCGACGTCACGATCGCGTCGATGCCGCGTGCCGCCTCCACCCCGGCCGTCTGCGCGAGATAGCCGTGGAGCTGGTCGAGCACCACGCGGTGCGATCCTAAGAACAATCCTGCGATCTCCACGACGACGATCATCAGCGGCGCGATCGCGAAGAGCGCAAAGTAGGCGATAGCGGCGGCGAGCCATGGCGCTTTATGCCGCTGGAACTCCGCGACGGTCTCTTTGACGAGGCTGCCAAAAGCGGCGACTCCTCTAGGAAGGCTGCTCTTCAAAGTTCGGCGCCTTCCTTTGCAGCGTCGGGAACGTTTTC
>DATAPM010000407.1:0-4444 GCA_036265225.1 Vulcanimicrobiaceae bacterium | reverse complement strand
TGTTTGCGCCGAGCGGCTCGTCTGCCAAGTCAACTTTTAGGCGTGGGTGTCGGTTCAGGAGTCGTCTCGAACTGCTCGTAAAATGCGTCGGTGCTCATTGGCCTGCCCAGAAACCCGCGCACTTCGGAGTCGGGTTCGTACGTGCGCGCCGGCTCCAAGATCGTTTGACGGTATCGTAGACCGACGGCCGGGTTTTCCAGGCCGCCCTTCTGGAAGGCCGTAAACATGTCTTGTGCGTAGACGAGCGCCCACAAGTAACTGTAGTACCCGGCATCGTAGCCAAAGAGATGGCCGAACGACGCTTGCGGATGCGTTCCCGGAACCATCGCGAGCGGGGTGTACTCGGAAGAGATCTGACTCCATACTGCCGTCGTATTGACTTTCGGTCCGCTCGAGTGATATGCCATGTCGACCATGCCTAACTTGATTTGGCCGGTTGTGAAGTATGCCTCGTCCACGTAACGTGCCGCAATCATTTTCGCGATCAGGTCGTCGGGCAGCGGTGAGCCGGTCGTCACGTTAGAGCTTATTTCCTTGAGAATCGATGGCTGCCACATAAAGTTTTCCAGCATCTGTGAAGGCGCCTCGACGAAATCCTGACGGAATCCGCCGCTGAGCGTTTCGTACGGAGCGGTCCCAAGCAGCGCCGCCAGGTTGTGTCCGAATTCGTGGAAGAACACTATTACGTCTGCATGCGAAAGCAAAGCGGGCGAACCTGGAGCCGGGCGCGGCCAATTCCCTAAGATGGCCGTAACTGGCGGGCGGTAGGTGCCATCGGGAAGCTTGCGCGCGGGCAGCAGCGGCCAGTTCGCAAAGTGCGAAAACTTTCCGGGTCGCGGATAGAGATCGAAGTACGTCGTTCCAATGAACCTGCCGCTCTTCGTGTCGAAGACGTTGTAGCTGATGACGTCCGGTGCCCATGCCTTGGGATCGGGAACCTTCACGAACGTCACGCCGAGAATCTTGTGATACAAGTCCATGATGCGATCGACGACGACGTCCACCGGAAAATATTGTCGTATTTCCTCATTGTCGACCGAATACTTCGTCTTGACCAGCTGATTGTTGTAGTAGGTGACGTCCCACGAATCGATGCCGGCATTGGCGTCGCCGGTGTCCTGGGCTTTGAGCTGCGCCAACCCGGCGATATCGCGCTTAGCTTGCGGCATAAGTTTGGCATCCAGCGAACGTTCGAACGTCAACACGCGTTCCGGAGTTTTGGCCATACGAGCTTCTAGCCGATACGCAGCCCACGAGTCGTAGCCGAGCAAACGGGCCAACTGATATCGGACGCGGATAGCGTTCTCGAGCACCGCGACATTGGTCACGGAACGATTGTTGTAGGCGACGTAGTACGCCTTGCGGGCGGTGGCGTCACGCTCATTTTGCAAAAATGGCACGACCGTGCTTTCGTTTACTTTTACGGTATAGGTGCCGTCCGCATTGTGCGTCATCGTCTTTACGAAGCCCGGTGGCAAACTCTGCGCTTGTTCGGCCGTGATGTTGATCGTGGCGGCATCGTTATTGAGCGTTTCCTGCCACTTGCTGGCCAGCGCCGTCAACTCGTTAGAAAGCGCGACGAACAATTTACGCTTCGTTGCCGATAGGCCGGCGCCGGACTGGCGTGCGCTTACCAGATAGTACTCCAAAAGCTTTTTATCGGCGTCGGTGCGGGCGGTCGCGCTGCGCTGGACATCCACCAACGCGCGATACACGTCCGGCCGTGCGCCGAATGCCGCAAAATAGTTGCTCTGAGCGATGTTGCAGCGATCCGAAGCGTCACGAACGGGTTTATCGACGGCCATATTAAAAAGGAAGCCCTGAGCAACCAGGCGATCGCTCAAATCGGATTCCGCGTTTTCGAGCGGAAGCAGCATATTCTGGAACGTTCGCTGGCCGTGGGTCGCCATGATCCGCTTGGCGGCGGCGTCAAACGCTGCGATCTGCGCGGTGCACGTCGATGTAATCTGCCCGGGCGAGAGGTTCCAATCGATCGGGGTTGGATGAGCTGGTTGAAGCGGCACGGCATCCGCGGCCTCGATGCGAAGCGGAACCATGAGCGCAATCGTCAGCGCGCAAACAAAGCAAATAACTCTCAGCATATCGGAGAGTCATTCACCGTGCCGCGCCGAAGCCACTTGCCCGAAATGTGCGCTGCACCAACCTTTGAGCGTTTTTTGATGCAGCGACGCCCACGATATGTGAGCCGAACCACTACTCGGGGCTCCGGCCTGTGCTGCGTCGCCACCGGACGCAGCCCCGCGACCCTTACTTCTTGAGTGATTCCTTGAACTTGACTCGGGGAACGGCTCCCCCGCTCGCCTTGCACTTCTTCAGATTCAAGTTGTTGGTCTCGCCCGTTGTGCCGTCATTGGCTTGGCAGGTCGGTTTATCGGTGGTGCCATCCGTCAGATCGATCTCAACAGTCAGCGCGGTTCCGGCATTGAAGTCCGCTTGGGATCCGCCGCCGTCGCCGATGATATTGAACTCCGAACCAGTCCACCCCGCAGACAGGTACATGACGGTGTCTTGTCCGGTCGTACTGTAGGCGTTCGAGCCATCGGTATAGACGAGTGTGTCGAGGCCTCCGTTAACGGCGTTTCCCGAGAGGTCCATCTGCGAGAGGTCCGTGATTGGCTCCTGCGGCACGGAAACGGACGAACTGTTTTTGTAACAGTCGGTGCTGAATGAGAACCAACCGGTCGGACAATGGACGCTCCCACCAGTATAGTGGATCAGCCAATACTGCATGAACGCGCCGTGCGAGCTGCTGGAATAGATGAACTGCAGCCAGCCTTTGCACAGGTTTGGGTTACTTGCCCCCGCGCAAGCCTGGTCGCCCGACATGAAATTCGAGTTGAGCTGAATGGAATAGACATTCGACCTGCCGCCGTCGCTCTCGGAAGTAAGACGCTTGACGGTGGGAAACGATCCGACGGCGTTCGATGTCAGCGTTGAGGTCACGGCGGCATAATCATTGCCGTCGCCAACCGTCTGCGAGCCACCCGCGCCGCTTCGCGGAATGTAGGGACGATTGGGCGCTGCCACGCATGCAACTTTTTTCCATGTGATCATCGGATAAGCTGCTACGTAGCATCCTGCTCCGGGCGTCGGTGCGTGCGCGATTGCGGCGCGCCACGATTGCGTACCCGCTATCGCTGCATTTGGGCGGGAATGCGCCGCACCCCCGGCTACTTGGGGCACGTTGGGCGCCGCTGCGTTTGAGCATCCTGCTGCAATCACGGTTGCGACGCCGGCAAATAGGAGTTTGTAAGATACCTTCACGATTGTTTCTCCAACGGACGCCGGCTCGATTCCTGGCGCGGGCGCAGATCCCACCTGCCAGAAACCCGTCACGGCTCGATGTTCGCGATCGCGACATACCTAATAGGGAAGGCGGAACGCACGAAGAGTTCTCGTCTCCATTTTAAGCTCGTGGCCTTGATGGGTCTTGCGAACGATGTGGTTGCCAACCCTGGACCTTTACAGAGAAGCAGCCGGTTTCGTGTCGAATTAGCGCGTCATATTGAAAATCCGCCTTAGACTAAAGTTTCGAACGATTCTCGGCTTACTCGGGGCGTCAGCCCGAAGGGTTTAGCACCGCCTGACTGAACGCAACGTCGTAACGATGTGGGAGGCGATTTCCGGACTGGCGACGCTCGGGACGGGTTTGGCCATCGTATTCACGGTGATTCTGGGGATTCGTCAGCTACGACTTACCGGAGAGCAGCTCGATCACTTGCGCCGAGCGACGCAACTCGAAGGCGCGATGAGAATCTTCGACGACCTCAACGCTCCAGAATTTCGTGAGTCTTTGCATTTTATTGCGACAGAACTTCCTAAGCGGATGGTCGATCCCACTTTTCGCGCTGAGGTTTCGCAAATCGGCCTAGCGGACGATAAGATACACAAAGAACTGCACCTACTCCGCTCGTTCGAACGGGTTGGTGCGTACGTCAAGAACGGCCTCATCGACGGCGCAATCATTTACGACTACGGACTTCCTCCCATTGTCGCGTCCTGGGAGTCGCTGGCTGAGGTCGTTAGGATTCATCGGGCCGCACACGAGCAAGGTCTTTGGGAAAACTTCGAAATGTTATATCGAGAGGGGCTAAGCTGGCGTAATCGCAGCCATGGGCCGGAGTGGCAGCGCCAACCGGCGTCGAAACCACAAATCGGAGTCCCAACCGCTCCCATCTAGTTCACGACGAATGGCATCTGCAACGACGTTACCGAGGGCAGTTTTGTGAGTATCAATCGTGCAATTAGTCAACTACTCGGCGCAACTGCTGCCGCCGTATTTTTAACCGGTTGCGGCAGCGCAACTCAAACCAACCAACAAATGACGAGCGCCGTTCAAATGAGGCAACTAAAGACCTGGATCTCGCCCGACGCCAAAGACGCGCCGGTGCTTTTCTTCCAGGGCGATGTCAACCTGGGGAAC
>DATAPM010000406.1:0-8690 GCA_036265225.1 Vulcanimicrobiaceae bacterium | reverse complement strand
CCTGCTTTTTTGCCATGTCCATCATCACGTTTGCCGCACCTGGGGCATCACCCCAGTTTCCGCCGAGCGAAACGAGCGCGACGCGGCGCGTCACCTTCTTCGTCTTTGGGTCGAAGTCGTAGCTAACGCGGTAGAGGCCGACCTCCGACGTGCCGTCCGGCTTGCGAATCCACATCTGCAGCGCATTGCCGTAGGTCTCGAGATTGAAGCCTTGCATCTTGCTGGGCTTGGTCGACTTCACGCGCACGACCTGACCCTTCTTGTTGACTTCGACGACGACTTCGGTGTGGAGTGCGACGGTCGGGAGATGTGCGGCCGGCAGCCCGTGCGCGCTGCCGGCCGGAACGCTTCCGGGCGGCGCGCCGTGCGAGCTCGGCGCGGGGGTTGCCGCGAGCGAACTCGCCGTAGCGCAGGCGAGGATGGCCACGGCCAGCGCCGCTCCCGTTAGAATGTTACGCATCAGTTTCGCGCCAAGACCGCGAACGGATGCCCGCACGAACCGCACGCGACAACGACTTGGAAGTGGGATTTCTCTCGTATCGCGCGCGCATCGCTCGCGCCCTCTTCGAAGCCGCAGAAGCGGCATTTCGTCGAGGTTGGCCGTTCTCCGGCGGCGTGTTCGTCCACGCTGCTGCGCTTTACGCGGGCCCCGCACTTCGACCTGCCGAAATCACGGCCGACGCATGGCAATAGCTCGTTTCCTTGCGGCCGTTCTGCTTACGGTTTCAGTCACGATCGCGCCGGTTCGAGCCGAGCGCCCGATCGTCGATTTACATCGTCTGGATGCGTATTTTGCGCTCTTCGCCGGGGACTCGAGCGTGCCGTGGAAACGAACGACGGTACGACTGGATACCTACTCAAGCGCACCCGTCGCCTTCTCGGTGTATCGGGTCGATCCGGCCGACGTGCTCACGGCGGGTTCAAATGCGCGTCCGCGCGCGATCTCGACGGCGCATCGCCGCCCGGTGGCGACTTTCAATTTCGCGCCGCCTGGTGGTTATCAATTTCAATCCAACGTCGTGGACGTGCCGCTCGGCACGCGCGAAGGATTTTTCGTCGTCGAGGCGAGGCGCGGCGACGTCGGCGAACAAGTTTGGATCAACCGGTCGCGCGTCGGACTTCTCGCCAAAGCGACGCCGGGAAGTCTGCTGCTCTGGGGAGTGGACCTTGGAACCGGGACTCCCCTGGCGCGCATGCGCGTGCAGCTCGTGGTCGGTGGAACCTTTGCAACGGCGGTGACCGACGGCGACGGATTGTTACGCTGGAACCGCACGCCGCGTCCGGTCTTTGCCCTCGCTCAGTGGGGAAACAGCTACGCCTTTTTGAGCCCCTTGCCGCAGGCACCGTTTCCTTCGGCGATCGTCGGCGTGCGCACCGAGTCGGCCGTGGTTCACGCCGGCGGCACCGTCCGAGTGATTGGATTCGCGCGGACGCGAGTGCGTGGCGTCCTTCGCGCCAGCACCGGAACGGCACGAGTTTCTATTCGCTCGGGCGCGCACCCGATCGCCGAGAACTCGGTGCCGCTCGACGGCGCCGGCGCCTTCAGCGCGGCGTTCGTTCTACCGGCGAACGCAGCGGCCGGCGACTATGCCGTGCTTGCCCAAGCGGCGGGCGGCATCGGCGGAGCGACCGTTCACGTCGATGCAAACAGCGGCGATCTATCGCTGCAGGCAACCGCCGACTGCGGTAGTTCGTGCGAGCCCAACGCCGACGTTCCGCTGCACGTGCACGCGTCGCGGGCCGGCGTGGTCGTTGTCGTAACGGTCGTGCGATCGCCCCACGTCTACGTCGGCGATCCACCCGAAAGCACGCCGTGGGCGACGACGCGGTGGCTCGAGGCGTCGGTTCAAACGGATGCCGGCGGTAACGCCGTCGTCGCCATCCCGCACCCTAACGATGACCTTCCATCGACGTACGGCGTTCACGTCGAAGCGAGCGGCGCGACGGCGGACACGCGAATCGTGGTTCCGACGGGGCGCGCGGCCGTGAGGCTGACGCTCGATCGTACCGAACAAAGCCTGGGCGCGCCATTAGGCTTCTCCGTCGACGCGACGCACCTCGACGGCAGTCCCCTGGCCGGCGCGAGCGTCGCGGTGCGGCTCGTACACGGTCCATCGGTGCAGCAGCAGCAGTTAACGCTGGATCGCGACGGTCACGCGCGCGGCAGTTTCAGTTCTCCCCCGCTGGGAACCGATACGGTCTTTGCCTCGGTTGACGACGCCGGGCGCACCGTTGAGGCCTCGCAAGTGCAGATCGACCCGCAAGCATCGGCGGCGGGCATTGACGGCGCGAGCCCCAACGTACGCGTTGCTCTCGATCGAGAGGCCTATCGTGCCGGGGACGACGTCGTGGTTCAGGCGGCGGTTTCGGGATCGCAAGGCGTCGCGCTCATCACTTCCGAGAGCGCATTGGGAATCGACGCGCGCATTGCCCGAAGTTCCGGCGGAACGGCGACTGCGCGGCTTCGCGCGACCGACGCCGCCGGCGAGTTGCGAATTGGTGCGGCGTTCGTGCGCGACGGTACGATTGCGTGGAGCAGCGTTCCCCTGGCGCTGCTCGCACCGGGACGGCCGCACGTGTCACCCGTGCAGCTCGCCGGAGAGGCGTTTTCGCCCGGCGAGTCCGTGCACGTCGGGCTCAACGACGCGCCGAGCGGTCCCGGCACGTTCGTCGTCAGAATAAGTAAAGGCGCACCTTCGGGAAGCGCTCTCTTCGGTTCGGCGCCGGCGCTCTTGGCGATCGGCGTCACGACGACGCAGAACAGCTCGCCCGAGAGCGTAACTTGGCATCCATGGGTAGACTCGACCGGTAATCACGCACAGATTCTCGGTTTCGTGCGCCGCTCGCAGCCGCCGCCGGAGGTCTCGCTCGCGCAGGCCGATACCGAAACCGTTTCGTGGAGCGTCGCGCATGGAAGAGCGAGCGCCGTCGGCGTCGCGATGCCGCAGACCAGCGGACGTTATACGATATCCGTTCTCGAGATCGCCGACGACGGAAGCGTAAGCGCCGGCTCGTCGGCCGTTTCGGTGCGTTGAGGCGAGAGTTCCGATGGCGCTGATGCTGCTCGACACCTACGGCTTGGTCTACCGGGCCTTTTTCGCGCTGCCGGCGCTCAACACGCGCAGCGGAATGCCGATCAACGCCGCCTACGGTTTCACGATGATGCTTAACAAGCTCATCGCCGACGAAAAGCCGACGCACGTTCTGGCGGCATTCGACAAAGGGATGCCTGCCGCGCGCATCGAGCTCTATTCGCAATACAAGGCCCAGCGCCGCGTGATGCCCGACGAGCTGCGCAGCCAGTTCGCGCTGGTGCGGCGGATTCTCGATACGTACCGAATTCCGATCGTCGAAATCGAAGGACAGGAAGCCGACGATGTGATCGCCACGCTGGCGCAACAGGCCGAAGAACGCGGCGAGCAGACCCTGGTGGTTACCGGCGATCTTGATTTGCTGCAGATCGTCGACGAGCGAACGACGGTGTTGACGACGCGGCGCGGCATCAGCGAGCTCGGCCGATACGATCCGGCGGCGGTTCGCGAGCGCTTCGGTTTGGATCCGGATCTACTGCCCGATTATCGCGGCCTCAAGGGCGACCCGTCGGATAACCTTCCCGGCATTCCGGGCGTCGGAGAGAAGACGGCAACGCGATTATTGCAAGCGGCGGGATCCCTCGACGCCCTCGTCGCCGACCCGTCGCTGGCGGGAAATCCGAAGCTCGAGAATTTGGTTCGCGAGTACGGCGAACAGGCACGGCTTTGCCGCGCCGTCTCACTGGTGCGCCGCGACTTGCCGCTGACGATAGACTGGGAGAGCAGCCGTTACACAATTCCGCCCACGCACGATCTCTACCGGCTCTACAGCGAGCTCGAGTTTAAGACGCTGCTCGCGAAACTTGAACCGCCGCCGGATTTACCTCTCTTCGTAGACTCCAAACGATTGACCGGCAACTACCGCAGTTACGTTGCATCGGTCGATCCGCCCGATTTCGTGCGGCTCGCCGGCGAGATCGATGCGTTAGCCGCCGGCGAGCGCGTCGTCTTCGCGCTGCAGGACGATGCGATCGGGGTAACGGCGCGAAATGGCGAGGGCGTTGCCTTTGCACGCGGCGCTTTGGCGTACGACGCGGTACGCGACGCGCTCGAGCGGCTCTTTACCGGACCGGCGCGCACCGGCGCTTACAATGCAAAGAAGACCTTGCACGCAATGCGCGGGGGCGGAGTAGCCGGCGCGCGTTTTGCCGACGATGCGATGATCGGCGCGCATCTGCTCGATCCATCCCGCGGATTCGCCGACATCGAAGATGCCGCGTCGCGCTTTCTCAACGCCACGGTGAGAGGCGACGCGGCGGCCGCCGCCGACGCCGCCTTTCAACTCGTCGCTCAAACGCGCAACGAGCTCGAAGCGCGCGACCAGCTGCAGCTCTACGACGAGGTCGAGGTTCCGCTGGCTCCCGTGCTGGCTAAAATGGAAGCTGCGGGCGTCACGATCGACCTCAGCGAGCTCGATGCGGTGGGCAGCGAGGTCGGCACGGCGGCGTCGCGGCTGCAGAAGCAAATCTACGATTTTGCCGGCGAAGAGTTCAACATCGGCTCTCCCCAGCAGCTCGGCAACGTGCTCTTCGGCAAGCTCCAGATACCCGGAGGGAAGAAGACCAAGACGGGATGGGCGACCGGCGTCGAAGTGCTGCAAGGATTGGCTCGCGAGTATCCGATCTGCTCGCTCGTGCTGGAATGGCGCGAAGTTACCAAACTCAAGAATACCTACGTCGACGTTATTCCGCGTCTCGTAGATTCGCGCGACGGGCGGCTGCGCACCGACTTTAACCAGACGGCGACGGCTACCGGCCGGCTCTCGTCGACCAACCCGAACTTGCAGAATATTCCGGTGCGTGGCGAGCTGGGCCGGCGAATACGCCGCGCTTTCGTGGCACGCGGTGAAGAGTACGCACTTTTAGCCGCCGACTACAGTCAAATCGAACTGCGGTTGATGGCGCACCTCTCGGGCGATCGCGCGATGCGCGACGCTTTCGCGCGCGGCGACGACATTCACGACTTCACCGCGCGGCAGATCTTCGCCGTCGCAGCCGGCGATTCGGTCGACGCCAACCAACGCCGCATGGCCAAGAGCGTCAACTTCGGCCTGTTCTACGGCATGTCGGATTTCGGGCTCGCACAGCGCCTTGAGATCGGAAGGGCCGAGGCAAAGCAAATTACCACGGCCTATTTCGCGCGCTTTCCTTCGGTGCGCGAGTACATCGAGCGAACGCTCGAAGAGGGCCGTCGCAACGGCTACGTAGCGACCATTCTCGGTAGGCGCCGCTACATGCCCGGATTAATCTCGGGTAACTACATGTTGCGCGCCGCGGCCGAACGCGAAGCAACCAACGCGCCGCTCCAAGGCAGCGCCGCCGACTTGATGAAGCTCGCGATGGTGCGAATCGATCGAGCACTCGACGATAGCGGGTTGGACGCCGCGATGCTGCTGCAGATTCACGACGAGTTGATATTTGAAGTGAGGAAGAAAGATCTGGCGGAGACCGCGAACTTGGTTCGCCGTCATATGGAGAACGCGGTAACCCTTTCCGTTCCGCTCGAGGTCACGTTGAAATTGGGTGGAAGCTGGTACGACGTCGAACCGATGGCAGATCTGGAACGTGTTTAACCTCGCACTCGCAATCGCCGCGGCATTGCCGACGGTCATCGTGCGCGCGCCGCTCGCCGATCTGACGCTGGAGGTCGCGCGAACCGAACCGCAGCGCGAGCGCGGGCTCATGGATCGCAAATCCGTTGCCCCACATACCGGTATGATCTTTGTTTTCGACGGTGACAGGCCCGTCCAGTTCTGGATGAAAGACACGCTCGAACCGCTCGACATGATCTTCATCGGTGCCGACGGAAGGGTTCGCCGAATCTATGCCAACGTACCCGTTCTCGCGACGGGCGCCGGCGACGAAGTCATTCCGCGCGAAAGCGGTAGCGCGAAATACGTGATCGAGTTAGCCGCAGGCGAGTCGGCAAAAGACGGCATCGTTGCGGGCACGAAGCTGGATTTGAGCGGCGTCCCCTCGCCACAATAAACGCGATGCCGGAACTGCCCGAAGTCGAAACGATCGTGCGCGATCTGGCGCGCTCGATCCTCGGCAAAACCATCGAAAGCGCCGACGTGCGCCTGCCGAAAATGGCGATCGCTCCGGCCGGTCTCGAATTTTGTCGCGAGGTGGCGGGCGAACGCATCGGCGCCATCGGGCGGCGGGGAAAATACGCCGTGATCGAGCTCGTTTCGGGGCGCCGGCTGGTGACGAGTCTGCGCATGACCGGACGCCTGGTGCTCGCTTGCCCCGATCGGCCCGACGATCCGGGAACGCACGTCGTCCTGCGTTTCGCCGACGGTAAGCAACTGCGCTTCGCCGACGTGCGCACGTTCGGCCGCATGCGGCTGGTCGAGGCCGGGGACCCGTGGGACGGTGAATTGGGTGTCGAGCCGCTATCTTCAGGCTTTACACAAGAAGCCTTTATCGGTATGCTGGCGGGGCGGACGACGCCGATCAAGGTATTGCTCCTCGATCAGCGTCGCATCGCAGGCATCGGCAATATCTACGCCTGCGAGGCACTCTGGGAGGCCCGGATTCGTCCGAGCCGGCCCGCCCGGGCGCTGACGAAACCGGCGATAAGCCGCTTGCGTCACGCCATCGCCGACGTCTTACGGCGCGCCATCGCGAGGCGCGGTTCGAGCGTCGACGACTATGTCGACGGCGACGGACTGCAGGGAAGTTTTCAAAACGACTTAGCGGTCTACGGAAGACTCGGGGAACGTTGCCCGCGCTGCGACAGCCCGATCGTGCGAACCGTGCTGGCAGGCCGCGGAACGTGGTGGTGCCGGCGGTGCCAACGTTAAGACAGATAAAATAAAAATTACGAAAGTGGGAAAATACACATCACTACAACTGAAGTCGCTCCGTCACATTACGAGGAAGATCAGTTAGCGCTCGAGCAGCGCCTTTACGAAGAATCGCTCAAGGTTCTCGACGAAGGTCAAGTACTCACCGGCACCATCGTCCAGAAAGATAAGGACGAAGTGCTCGTCGACGTCGGCGGTAAGTCCGAGGGCGTCCTTCCCTTCCGCGAGCTATCGCTCGCCGTCGATCCCAAACTGCTGCGGGTCGGCGACACGCTCGAAGTCATGGTTCACCGCATCGACGAGATGGATGGAACGCTCTTTCTCTCGGAGCGGCGCGCGCGTGCACTCAAGACGTGGGAGAAGGTAATCGAGGCGCACGAGCGCGACGAAGTTATCGAGGCCACCGTAACGCAAGTCGTCAAAGGCGGCGTGCTGGTAGATCTGGGAATGCGCGGCTTCGTGCCGGCTTCGCAGATCCGGCGTCAGCCGGTCGGCAATCTCGACGAGCTGGTCGGTCAGCATCTACGCCTCAAAGTCATCGACCTCGATCACAAGCGCCATCGCGTCGTCTTGTCGCAGCGGTTGGTTCTTGAGGAAGAGCTTCAGGCGAAGAAGCAGGAGCTACTCGATACCCTCGAAGTTGGACAGATACGCGAAGGCGTCGTCGTGCGGCTTGCGGATTTCGGCGCTTTCGTCGATCTCGGCGGCATCGATGGGTTGATCCACAACAGCGAGCTCTCGTACGCGCGCATCAAACATCCGTCGGAGGTCGTGAAGATCGGCGACGTGGTGCAGGTCGAAATCATGAAGTTCGATCCGGAGGCCAAGAAAGTCAGCCTCTCACTGAAGCACGCGCTTCCCGATCCGTGGGATCAATACGCCGACCGTTTGTACGAGACCAACAAGCTCGCGGCGCAGATCGTCAAGGTCACGCCGAACTACTTGCTCGTGGAAGTTATCCCTGGAATTCTGGCGATGGTTCCCAAGGGCGAGTTCGACGCGTCGGCCCAGTTCAGCGCCGGACAAGAAGTCGAAGTTACGCTGCTCACCATCAATCACGCTACCCGCCGTATTACCGCCTCGATCCAGCACGTCGCGGACGTTCCGCCCGAAGAGATCGAGTTGTATGCCGTTGACGAGGAGATCGGTGTCGTCCCCGCTCCCGTCGGCTTGGCGGAGGAAAAGGCGGCCGAGTAGCGTGCCGACGCCGTGCGCGTTGGCTTAACCGGCGGTATTGGGGCGGGCAAGAGTGCGGTTGCCGCAATCTTCGCCCGCCTCGGTGCCTTCATCGTCGACACCGATGCCCTAGCCCGGGAGGTCGTTGCCCCCGGCAGTCCGGCCCTGGCCGAGATTGCCGTTCTTTGGCCTTCGGCGGTAAAAGACGGAAGGCTCGATCGCCGCACCTTGGCCCAGATCGTCTTCAACCAACCCGCCGAGCTCGAGCGCCTCAACGGCCTGCTCCATCCGCGCATCCAGAAGCTGGCGGTCGAACGCGAAGCCGGCGCGAGGCCTGCTCAACCGATCGTTCACGTGGTGCCGCTGCTCTTCGAAACTGGGTACGATAGCTTGGTCGATAAGTCCGTGCTCGTAGCGGCTCCCGTCGAAAGGCGCGTCGCACGTATCGTGGGGCGCGACGGCATGAGCGAGGATGAGGCCCGCGCGCGAGCAGCCGCGCAGACCGCTCCCGAAGCCGCGCGAACGCGCGCCGACTACGTGATAGAAAATGACGGCACGCTCGAGCAGCTCGAGGCTCGGACCCGCGCCGTCTACGAGGCGCTTGCGTAACCCTC
>DATAPM010000405.1:0-22119 GCA_036265225.1 Vulcanimicrobiaceae bacterium | reverse complement strand
AGGCAAGAGCGGCCGCGCCGGGGCGCGGCACGATGAGCAAACGCATCCGCCGGCGCTCGCCGAGCGCATCGTGGACGATGGCCGATAAGCGTCGGCGCAACTTGTTTCGGAGCACGGCCTTTCCCAGCAGCTTGCTTACGGTGATGCCGACGACCGGCGCGGAATCGCCGGTCTGTGCATCGCTACGATAAATGGTGAGACTCTTAGTGGATACGCGGTGTCCGAACCGTCGTAACCGTGCGAAATCCGCTCGCCGGCGAAGGCTGACGAAGCGGCGCATCAGACGGTAAGGCGATGGCGTCCCTTCTTGCGGCGGCGAGCCAGGACCTTACGGCCTTGCTTCGTGCTCATTCGCTCGCGAAATCCGTGCACGCGCTTGCGGCGGCGATTGTGCGGCTGATACGTCCGCTTCATAACGTCCCTTCAGGCGAAAAAGTATTGCCCCACACCCTTGGTGGCAGACAGCCCCTGATTATATCCACCCCTACGCGGGAGCGCAAGCACACCGTTCGGCGCCTGATCTGGCCGCTCGTGCTCTGGACGGCCGTTGCCGCGGCGGCCCTCCCCGCGGCCGCAAGCCAAGGCCAGCTCTGGCTGGTCGCTGGGGACATCCACCTCGACCCCTTCGACCGATCGCCGCAACCCAGCGGCTATGGGCACGATGCGGGCGCGGCCCTGCTTGAAGCCGCGGTAGACCGGATGCGCCGGGTAGCCCCCGATCCGGCCGTCGTCGTGCTGACCGGCGACTTTTTGGCCCACCGCTTTCCGGCGCTGGCCGCCCGCTACGCTCCCGGAGTGCCGTTGGACCGTCCTGCCTTAGAGGCGATGCGGCGCGTCGAGGGCGCCTTCGGGCGGGCCTTTCCCCATGCGCGGTTCCTCATAGCGCTGGGAAATAACGACGCACCCTGTGGCGACTACCGCGTCCCGCTTACCGGTCCTTACCTGGCCGCCGTCGCACGCATCTGGGAGCCGCTGGTCGCGCGCGGCCGCGAGCCGGCAGATTTCCTAAGGGACTTCACGCGCGGCGGCTACTATTCGATGGCGCTAGGCGGGCATCGCCGTGTGGTCGTGGTGAACTCGGTGCTCTTCTCGCTAGTCTTCGCCGGCGATTGCCGTGGCAACGAGCGCGACGCGGGGCTTGGCGAACTGGCTTGGCTCGTGCGAACCCTCGCACGGCCGTACGACGGAAAGACGATTCTCGTCATGCACATCCCGCCGGGATACGACGCGCAGACGACGACCTACGTACGCGGACTGGTAGCTTGGCCGTTCCTCGAAGCCGACGCGAACGCTGCGCTCGATGCGCTCGTCGCTTCGCCGCACAATCGCATCGCGCTCGTGCTCAGCGGTCACGCGCATCGTTTTGATTTCCGGCTTGCCGGCGCCGTCCCGGTTTTGACGTTTGGATCGCTCTCACCGATCTATGGCAACAATCCGGCCTTTTACACGTTGCGCTTCGACAAGGACGGCGCGCTTTCGGATATCGGCGAGTTCACCTACGACCTGACGTCGCAGCGCTGGAACGCGCCGCGCAGCTTCGACGGAACCTGGGGAGCGGGCAGCGTGGTCGATGCTGCGTCACTGGCGCGGATTCACGCCCGCCTCGGAAGCGACCCCGCGCTGCGACGGCGCTGGCAACAGCAGGCCGATGGATGGCCATTGCATCCTGCGTCCGCGGGGATCTGGCTCGGCTGGTGGCGCCCCGCCTACTGCGCGCAGGCCTTTCTCGACGACGGCTTCACGCGCTGTGCCGGCGTGGGCGCCCGCCGGGTGGCGCTCATCATTGCCGCGGCGCTCCTGTTCGCCGTGACTTTGGCACTCCTGCTTCTGCTGCAATTTGCGCGAGGGGGAACGACCTTAAAGCCGCCGTAACTTGGTGAAGCTTTGAGCGCTTCCAGTATGCAACCGCCTGCCCGGCGGCGGGTCGTCGTCACCGGCTTGGGCGCCGTGACCCCAGTCGGCAATACCCGCGACGAGTTTTGGAGACGTCTGATCGCCGGCGAATCCGGCATCGCTCCAATCACCGCTTTTGACGCCGCCCTTTTCGATACGCGTATCGCCGGTGAGGTCAAGGACTGGTATCCCGAGCAGCTGATCGGCCGCAAAGAAGCTCGCCGGATGGATCGCTTCACGCAGTTTGCTCTCGTCGCCGCCCGCGAGGCGATCGAAGACGCTAAGCTGCCCGACGACCCCGAGTTCAAAGAGCGCGTTGGCGGTGTCGTCGGCACCGGTATCGGCGGCATCATTACCTTCTGGCTAAACTCCGATAAAGCGAACGAGAACGGCACCTGGTCGAAGGTAACGCCCTTCTTCATTCCGATGCTGATGGCCAACGCCGCGCCGGCGCACATCTCGATGGCTTTCGGCTATCGCGGACCGTTCTTTGCGGCGGCCAGCGCCTGCGCCAGCGCCAACGATGCGATTTGCACGGCGTACAATGCCGTCGCGCACGGCGATGCCATCGCGATGATTACCGGCGGCAGCGAGGCAACCGTTTCGCCGCTCGCCATCGGCGGCTTCTGCTCCATGCGCGCGATGTCGACTCGCAACGACGAGCCGACGCGTGCCAGCCGGCCCTTCGATCGCGAGCGCGACGGTTTCGTGCTCGGTGAGGGCGCCGGGATCTTGGTGCTCGAGGACTACGAGCACGCTAAGGCTCGCGGCGCTTCGATCTACTGTGAAGTCTTAGGCTACGGACAGTCGTCGGATGCTTACGACCTCGTTGCGCCCGATCCCGAGGGTAACGGCGTCCGGCTTGCTTTCGCGCGCGCCTTGGCGAGCGCCGGAATCGAGCCGAGCGACGTCGACTACATCAACGCGCACGGCACCTCGACCCCCGTCGGCGATCCGGCCGAATCGAAAGCGATCGAAAAGACCTTTGGCGAGCACGCTTACCGCATCGGGGTCAGCTCGACCAAGTCGATGCACGGTCACGCGCTCGGTGCGGCCGGTGGGATCGAAGGCGTGGCGACGGTGCTGGCGGTTCGGAACGACGTCATGCCGCCGACGACGAACTACGAATATCCCGATCCGGAGTGCCGCCTCGACTACGTTCCGAACGTGGCGCGAAGCGCACCGATACGAATCGCGCTCTCCAACTCGTTCGGATTCGGCGGGCACAATAGCGTTATCGTGTTCGCCAAAGTCAGCCCGGAGTAACACGGTCGAGCGCAATGAGCGGCGAAGCGTACCGGCGGCGCCTGCGGGACCTGCTGCGCCTCGCCGGCATCCGTCGAGTGGGCGATCCCAGCTCTTTCGAGAAGGCGTTCGTCCATCAGAGCTATGCAAAAGAGCGCGGCGGCGGGTCCAACGAGCGGATGGAGTTTCTCGGCGACTCGATTCTCGGATGCATCACCGCCGCGTGGCTCTACGACCAGTTTGCCGAAGAACCGGAAGGCGCGCTGACCTTGCGTAAGGCGGCCATCGTCAACGATGCGACGCTCGCGCAATCGGCGCGACGCCTCGGCTTTTCCGGACTGCTTCGTCTCGGCGCCGGAATGCGCAGCGCCGGCGGCACCGAAAACACGTCGGTGCTTGCCGACGCCTTCGAAGCCTTCGTTGGAGCCCTCTATCTGCGTTACGGCCTGGAAAAGGCGCGCGATTTCGTGTTAACGCATCACGTCGCGGCGCTCGACCATTCGTTCGATTCCCTGCTCGATTCCAAAACGCGCCTGCAGCATTACTCGCAGGAACATCTTTCCGCGACACCTGTCTATCGTGAAACGAGCCGCGGCACGCCGCAGCGTCCGGCCTTCAGCTCGCGAGTCAGCGTCGCCGGCAAGGTCTTGGGCAAGGGGAACGGCCCGTCGAAGAAATCGGCACAGCAAGCCGCCGCACAAGCGGCGCTCGAGTCGATTTTAGGGCCCGAGGCATGAGGCTCGAGCGCATACGGGCCTTCGGATTCAAAACGTTCGCCGAGCCGACGACGTTGGAGTTCGGCGAAGGCGTCACCGCTATCGTCGGCCCCAATGGCTCGGGCAAATCGAATCTCGTCGACGCCTTTCGCTGGGTCTTGGGAGAGGCGGCGCGCAGCCTGCGCTCGGCGCTGCTCGAAGACGTCATCTTCAAGGGGACCGATTCGCGCAAACCCTTGGGCTTGGCCGAAGTCTCGGTCGCCTTCGACAACTCCGACCGCCGGCTTCCGATCGACTTCGCACAAGTAGAGATCACTCGGCGCGCATATCGCGTCGGCGAGAGCGAGTACTTCATCAACCAGACGCCGGTGCGTCTGCGCGACGTCGTCGATCTGTTAATGGGAACGGGGCTCGGGCCGGGATCGTACGCGATCGTCTCGCAGGGTCAGATCGACGCGATTCTCACCAGCAAACCGGTCGACCGTCGCGCGCTCTTCGAAGAGACCTCGGGCATCGGCAAGTTTCTATCTCGCCGTCAGGAATCGATGCGCCGGCTCGAGCGAACCGAGCAGAATGCGATACGCATCAACGATCTGCTCGCCGAGCTGGAGCGGCGCATTCCCGAGCTCGACACGCAGTTGCGGCGCGCCAAGCGGTATCGTCGCGTCGGAACGCGCGTTCGCGATTTGGAGATACTATCGTACCTGCGCGCCGGTGCTTCTCGACGGGCCGAGCGCGATGCTTTGCGCGTGGAGCTGGAGCGCGACGAGGCGTTGCGCGCTGCGGCCGCGGGCAAAGCGGCGGTCCTCGGAGCCGACACCGCCAAGCTGCGTACGCAGCTGTACCGAGGGGAACTGCAACTGGAAGAGCTTCGCTCGCAGGCGCAGCACGCTCGTGCCGAGCTTGCCTCTCTCGAGGCCGAGTACGCCGCGGCGCTGGCGCGGCGCGAAGCGCTGGAGCGCCAATCGACGCAGACGACCCAAGATGCGGAGCGGGTGGATCAGGAACGCGCCTCTCTGGTCGAAAGCATCGCCGGGCTCGACGATCGCATCGCTCCGCTTACGGTCGACGTCGATTCGGCGCGCGAGCGCGAGCTGGCCGCGCACGCGGCCCTGGCGCAGGCGCGCGCCAAGCTCGACACGGTACTGACGCGGTTACGCGAAGTTGAAACGACGGCGACCGAACAGGCGGAGCGCAAGGCCGAGCAGCGCGTCCGCGCCGAGTCGCTGCGCGCCGAAGCCGAGCGCCTCGAGCGCGAGGAGCGCGCCGCAAGGGAGCGCGCAGAGCAAACCGAGATCGTTGCCGGCGGCGCCGCTCACCGCTACGGCGAGCGGAGGCGAACCCTCGAATCGTTGGACGAGGAGCTGCTCGAAGCGCGAGGGCGCGCCGAGGACGCCGAACGCGACGCTGCCTCGGCTCAGGAAGCCGTCGCCCATGCCGTTGCAGCGCACCGCGATCTCTTGGGTGAAGTCGCGGCCGCGCAATCGCGCCTGCACACCATCGAAGAGCTGGAGAACTCGCTCGAAGGCCACGTTCCCGGAACGCGCGCCGTCGTCGAAGCGTGGCAGAAGAGCGAACTCGGCGGCATCGAAGGCATCGTTTCGAATCTGATCGCCACCGACGAGCGCTACGCCCGTGCGATGGACGTGGCGTTCGGCGCGCGACTCTCCAATGTCGTCACGACGACCTCCGAAGATGCCGAGCGCGCCGTCGCATTTCTCAATCGCGTACAGGCCGGGCGCGCCACGTTCCTTCCCCTCGACTCGCTATCTAGCCGCACCGGACGCCAGATCGATTCCGACCTTGCCGCCGTCGCGGGCGTCATCGGGTACGCGCATACCCTGATTCGGACCGAGCCGCGATTTTCGGGCATCGTCAATTTTTTGGTCGGCAACGTTCTGATCGTCACGACGCTGGAGACGGGAATCGAGCTCGTGCGTTCGCGCAGCCTCCGCGACACCATCGTTACGCTCAATGGCGAGCAGATTACCGGCGGCGGCGCCATCACCGGTGGCCGCTTCCAACGCGAGCGCTCGATCCTCTCGCGACGTTTTGTTGCACAGAGCCTGCGCGAAGCCTTAGTCGAACTGCGCGCCAAACTAGAAGAGGCCGAACGCGCATTGCGCGACGCGCACGGTCGAGCCGAGGGGGCGATCGCCCAGCGCGATGCGGCACGCGAGTCGCGATCGCGAACCGAATCGCAGCTCGTCGGATTGCGCGCCGAGGCCACCGCACTGGAAGCCGAGGTCGAGCGCACCGCAGGCGAACTTAAAAACGCACGCGCCGCAGCCTCCGAACTGCGCGTCGGCGCCGAGCGGGCACGCGCGCTGCAGAGCGAGTGCGGCCGCACCGAGCCGGAATTTACCGCGAGCGAAGAAGACCGAGCGACGCTCGAGCGCGAGCTTGAGGCAACGCGCGAAGAGATCGCCGTCGCCGAAGCAGCCGCGCTTGCCGTCAGCGCGCTCGTCGCCGACCTGCGCGAACGAGCCGCCCGACTATCGGCCGAACGCGATGCCGCCAAGGCACGGCTGGGAATGCTAGACCAGGATACGCAGCGGGCGGGGTCGGCGCGTGAGGAAATGCTTGCCGAGGTCGTAGCCCTCATGGAAGAGACGCGCACGAAACACGCGCGCGTGGAGGGGTTGCAACGCGGCGTCCACGAGCTCGACGCAAAGGTTGACGCGGCCCGCCGCGAGCGCGAAGATCTGATGCGGCAGCAGGCACAGACCGAAGCCGACTTCCGCGGCGCCGAACAGGAAGAGCGCGACACGTTGGCCGCCGGTGAGGATCGCCGCACGCGCTTGACGCAAGTCGAAGCCGAGCTCGGCATGCTCGTTTCGCAGTTCGCGCAGAACCCCGCGACGGCCGAAGAGTGCACCGACGTCGAGCAGCGCTACCAAAAGGAACCCGATTCGGTCGTTGACGAGTTGCCGCGCTTGCGTGACGAGCTGGCCCGTCTTCAAGCGAACGTCAACCTCAACGCCGAGGCCGAGCGCGCCGAGCTGGCGGAGCGCGACGCATTCTTGCGCGCGCAGATGGAAGATCTTACCAAAGCGCGCGAGACGTTGCTCGAGTCGATTCGCGAGATCGAGCGCGAAACGCAAGTGCAGTTCAACGAGACCTTCGAGCGCGTAGCCGAAGCTTTCACCGAGATGTACCGCAGGCTCTTTACCGGCGGCGAAGCCAAGATGTGGCAGACCCAGCCGGATAATATCTCGGAAACCGGCATCGAGATCGCGGTGCAGCCGCCGGGTAAGAAGCAGATGGCGCTGACGGCGCTCTCCGGTGGAGAGCGCGCGATGACCGCCGCGGCCCTCATCTTTGCCTTAATTGCGACGCGGCCGGCACCCTTCTACTTTCTCGACGAAGTCGACGCCGCGCTCGACGACGCCAACATCGACAAGTTCTGCGAAACGGTCAAATCCTTTGCCAAAGATTCGCAAGTCCTGGTGGTGACGCACAACAAGAAGACGATGGAGATGGCCGACCGTATTTACGGCGTGACGTCGCGCGACGCGGGCGTCAGTTCGATCGTCTCGGTCGAGCTTGCACGCGAAGCGGAGATGCTTCTTGCCTGAGGATCCCCCGGGACGCCAACGGGCGGCTCTCTTTTCGCTTTCGGATAAGACCGGGGCGCGCGAGCTCGCCGCGGCGCTACACCAGCGCGGTGTTGAGATCTACGCTACCGGTGGAACGCGCGCGTTCTTGCAGGAGGGCGGCATCCCCGCGCGCGACGTGGAGGATCTGACCGGTTTCCCCGCGCTCTTCGGCGGCCGCGTCAAAACGCTGCATCCAAAGGTTTTCGGCGGAATACTCTACGATCGGAGCGACAGCGAGCACCGCTCGACGGCGCAGTCGCACGGCGTTCCCGAGATCGTCGCCGTGGCCGTCAACCTCTACCCCTTCGAAGCGACCGTCGCGCGCGCCGGCGTAACGCAGGAAGAGGCGATCGAGCAAATCGACATCGGCGGTGTCGCGCTTTTGCGCGCCGCCGCGAAAAACTTCGAACACGTCGACGTATTGACGCATCCATCGCAGTACAAAGAGTATTTCGCGGCCCTTACCGGTGACGGCATAGCGGTCTCGCTGCGGAGAAAGTTCGCAGTCGCGGCCTTCGAACGCACCGCCGAATACGACGCCGCGATCGCGCACTATCTGGCGACCGCGGGCGAGGTTTTGCCGACCGATCTTCCGGGAGCGCTCGCGCTGACGCTGCCGCTGGCTAAACGCTTGCGTTACGGGACGAACCCGCAGGAGCGCGCCGCGTTCTACTTGGATCGCGCAGATCACTTGCCGCGCCAGCTTCACGGCAAGGCGCTCTCCTATAATAATCTGCTCGACTTGGATGCGACGCTGCGAGTGCTCTCGCGCGCTCCGCTCGGCGCGGAGTTCGGCAGCGATGCGGGTCGCTTTGTGCGGGCTGCAGTCGTCAAGCACGTCGTTCCGTGCGGCGTGGCCCAGCGTTCGAACGTCGGCCTGGCCGTTCGCGAAGCGCTGCACGCCGATCCGGTTTCGGCTTACGGCGGCATCGTCGCGACCGACGCGCCGCTCGACCGCGCGGCAGCGCTGACGCTGAACGAGTTCTTCCTTGAGATCGTCGCCGCGCCCAAGTTCGAAGCAGAAGCGCTCGAGCTTTTACGCCAGCGTAAGAATCTGCGCGTCATGCAGTTTGAAGCCGGGCTTCCCGATGCGCTCGCGCGGGAGCTGCGCCTGCGCAGCGCGCTCGGCGGCGTTCTTGCAGAAGACGACGACCCGGGTGCGCCGGCGGAAACCTGGCGCGTGGTCAGCCGGCGCGAGCCAAGTGCGCAAGAATGGCACGATCTCGCTTTTGCGTGGGACGTCGTGCGCCACGTCAAGAGCAACGGCATCGTCATCGTCAAGGGAGGCACTACGCGCGGCATCTGTGCGGGACAGACCAATCGCGTCAGCGCCGTGCAAATCGCCGCGCTGCGCGCCGGCGAAGCGGCGCGCGGAGCAGCCTGCGCAAGCGACGGATTTTTCCCATTTGCCGACGGTTTGGAGGCTGCCGTCGAGGGTGGCTGTACGGCGATTATCGCGCCGGGCGGTTCCATACGCGACGTCGAAGTCGTTGCCGCTGCCGACCGGCTTGGAACGGCGCTCGTGTTCTCGACCTACCGTTACTTCGCACACTGACATAAAGGAACGACCATGCCGCGCTTCTTGCACACCTCGATCTTCGTCAACGATATGAACGAGTCGATCGAGTTTTATCGCGACAAACTTGGGCTGGAGCTGCTGGGCGGCCCGCACCACTATCCCGGAAACGCCGACATGGCCTTCGTCGGACGCGATTGGGGCGCGTATATCGAGCTGGTCCTCGATCTCGAGGAGCACTCACCGTACGAGCTGGGCAATCGTTACGAGCACCTCGCCGTCGAAGCGGACGGCGACCTCGAAGAGTACGTTGCCTCGCTCAAAACCAAAGGCGTTAAAGTGCTTAAGGACGTGTATCGTTCGCCGAGCGGCACGCGCGCGATTGCCTTCGTGGAAGATCCCAACGGCATTCCGGTCGAGCTCCTCGAGCCACGTAAGTCGTAGCTACCGGTAAACAAACGGATCGGCCGGCGGCGCGATGCGCACAACTGAGTGCGGAACGAGATGAACGTCACCGTCAACGCTTTCTATGGTGCCCTCAACTCGTAGCCAAGAGCCGTCGGGATCGTGGGGCTCCGGTTCGACTCGAACGGCGATGGGCGCAGCATCGGCGCGGCAACAGGTGATGGCATAACGCACGAGCGCCGCCCGCGCACTCAGGCGCGTTAGTCTCCCCGCGAACGAAAGATGCTCGCCGGCGAAAAGATCGGCGAGCGTCGTTTCGGTCGCGCGATATGCGGGCGGGGGCGCGCCGATCAGCACTCCGGCCAGCATCAGCACCGGCGCGATGCGCGAGCGCCACGATTGGAGCCGCCGATATGTTACGGCGTAGACGAATGCGACGGCCGCGCATGCGCCGGCTGCCAGCGCAATGGACGGCCTGATCAAAGCATCGCCGTGACGCCACGCGACCAACCCCAAGGCAACGGCGAGCAGCGCGTACGCCAGCGTGTCGTGCTCTTCGCGACGGTGAGCGACGCGATGAAGCGCGCGAAGGTCGACGATTCCTGCGATGCAGAGAAAGGCCGCCGCCGCAAGGGGTGCGCGAGCGCGGAGCGCTGCCGCGATCGCGACCGCTCCCAGTCCGCATGGCGCCGCGCAGAAGCCGAGCGCACCGCCCAAAACAATCTCGCCAAGCGGCGAGAGTGCCGCGGGATCGAAAGCCGAGAAATATACAAACGCGGCACCCGCAAGCAGCGACGAGGGAAGAAGCGCGGCGAGCTCGCCCAGTGGTTGCGTCTGCGCGTGAGACGTGCATGCCGTGCGCGCGCGTAAGAGGCGAGCGCAGAGCAGCGCAGCACCGAAGCGCGCTGCGGCGACGAGCGGTCCGAAGAGGAGCCAGGTTGCCGCTGCCGCCGGAAGGGAGCGCGCCGACGGCCCGGACCCGCAACCGCAGCCGAAGAAGTCGACGACGCGTCGATGTTTGCCGAGCATTCGAGCCGCGACGAGGCCGGCAAAGAGAAACGGTGCGGATTCGAAGAGCGAACTCGCGGCTGCGGCAAGCGCGGATCGAACGACATCGGGCGAGAGCGTGGCCGCAACCGCGAGCGTTCCCGCGGCAAAGAGCGCAATCCGCACGCCGAGCCATCACGCCGCGCGCTCGCAATGGCTAGCCAAATGATGCGGCGAACGAGGGGGCGGTCATGGCCGATAAGCTGAGCGCGCCCCGCGGCACGCAAGACATACTTCCGCCCGAGTCGAGCCGTTGGAGCTCGCTCGAAGCGCACATCCGTGCGTTGGCGGGGCGTTACGGATATGGCGAGATTAGAACGCCGCTTTTTGAATCGACCGATCTCTTCGTCCGAGGCGTCGGCGAAACGACCGACATCGTCGAGAAAGAGATGTACACGTTCGCGGATCGCGGCGGCCGCAGTCTCACGCTTCGGCCGGAGTGGACGGCACCGGTCGTCCGCGCCGTGCTCGAACGCGGCCTGCTGACGATTGGACCGCAGCGCCTGTACTATCTCGGTCCGATTTTCCGCTACGAGCGCCCGCAAAAAGGCCGCTATCGGCAGTCAAATCAGTTCGGCGTCGAGTGCTTCGGCTTTGCCGGACCGGAAGCCGATTGCGAAGTGATCTCGCTGGCGTGGGATCTCGTTCGCGGATACAACATCGGCGATGCGGCGCTCAACATCAACTCCATTGGAGACGAGGTCTGCCGGCCGCGGTATCGAGAGGCGCTTTTGGAGCACGTGCGTCCGCATCTCGCGGATATGAGCGAGGATGCGCGGCGTCGCGTCGAGCGCAATCCGCTACGTCTGCTCGACAGTAAGGACGCCGCCGATGCGCCGTTTGTCGAGAGCGCGCCGCCGTTCGAGTCATACCTTTGCCCGGCGTGCCGCGAGCACTTCGACGCATTGCGATCCTTTTTAGAGCTGAGCGGAATCCCGTTCACCGTCAATCCGCGCATCGTGCGCGGGCTCGACTACTACGGACGCACGGTTTTCGAGATTACGTCCGGACTGCTAGGCTCGCAGAGCAGTCTCTGCGGCGGGGGCCGTTACGATGGTCTCGTCCGCTCGCTCGGCGGACCCGACGTGCCGGCGGTCGGCTTTGCCCTTGGTCTCGAGCGCTTCTTGATGGTCCTCGCCGCAAGCGAGCCGGCCGGCGAGCCGCCACGCCGAGGGATCGCCGCAATCGCGCTCGGCGCACAAGCGCGCGCCGTCCTCGTTCCGATCGTGGCCGAGCTGCGCCGCCGGTTTGATTTTCCCACCTACGCGGACTACGACGAGCGCAAGCTGCTCGCGCATCTGAAGAACGCAGATCGCAATCGCTCCCGTTATGCGATTATTGTCGGATCCGAGGAACTCGCCGCCGGCGAACTCGTCCTGCGCGACCTCGAGAACCGTACCGAGCGGCGCTTGCGCTTGGCCGCTCCAAGAGTCGTTGCCGAGCTTCTCGTAGAAGCGGGTCTTTGATGGAAGATCGCTTTCCCGAGGAGACGCAGACGCTGCGCGAGCTGCTGGCGCTCATGCACGAGCACGGTCTCGAGACGATCAAAGTTAAGCTCGGCGACGCGGTCTACGAGCTCTCGCGTCGCGCCGCGGTACCGGCTTGCGCCCCCGCCCCGAGTGAAGCGCCTCTGCCGGCTACGGCACCCGTCGCCAATGCCAACGTCATTAAGGTCATGGCGCCGCTCACGGGAGTCTTCTATCGTTCGGCTTCTCCCGACGCGCCGCCGTTCGTCGAGCCCGGCGATCGCGTCAAGCCCGGCGACGTTCTCTGCGTGCTCGAGGCGATGAAGCTTTTCAACGAAATCCAAAGCGACGACGCGGGAACGATCGTACGCGTCGTGCCCGGCAACGGCGAGCTCGTTTCCCAAGGGGAGGAGCTCTTTTGGATCGAGCCGTGATGCCCAAGGAGCACGGGCGCCGCAGCTTCGACGAACTGCTTGCGGAGCGCCAGGGTTTGCTCGACGCACCCCACTATCGCGATCAAGTCGATGGAATCGTCGCCGCCCTCGTGCAAGCGTTGCGCGACGGCAAGAAAGTTCTGTGGTGCGGTAACGGGGGAAGCGCGGCCGAAGCCCAGCACATGGCCGCCGAGCTTTCGGGACGCTATCTTCGCGAACGGCCCGGCCTCCACAGCGAAGCGCTCTCGGTAAACTCCTCGACGCTTACCTGCGTCGGCAACGATTACGGCTACGATTACGTTTTCTCGCGGCAAGTCGAAGCTTTCGCGCACGCCGGCGACGTGGTCATCGGAATGACGACCAGCGGCACCTCGCGCAACATCGTGCTGGCGCTTGAAGCGGCGAAGCGCCGCGGTGCCGTGACGGTCGCTTTTACCGGCAACGGCGGGGGTAGAGTAGCCGAGCTCGCCGACCACGTTCTGCTTGGCCCCGACGGTTACGCTGCGATCGTTCAAGAGGTGCACCAAGTGATGGCGCACATCGTTTGCGATTTGGTCGAACAACGGCTGATTTTTGACGGAGGCATTCGTTGACGCCGACCCTCATGGCGCCCGACGCGCGCACGGTGTTCGAACGCGCCGGCGGACGGCGGATCCTCGTCGTGGGCGATTTGATGGTCGACGAGTGGATCTGGGGTACGGTGACGCGGATCTCACCCGAAGCGCCGGTTCCGGTGGTGGCGGTCGCCGATCACTCGTTCACCTTGGGCGGCGCGGGCAACGTTGCAAACAATTTGCGTGCCCTGCGAGCAGACGTCGTCTTTGCCGGAACCGTCGGCGACGACTCCTTTGCCGAGCAGATTCGCGACTTGCTGCGCGCCGAGCAGGTCGACGACTCCGGCGTCTTCACCATGCTCGACCGGCCCACCACGCGCAAGACCCGGATCGTCGCGCACAACCAGCAAGTCGTGCGCGCTGATTGGGAGTCGCGTTCGGCACTCTCCGAGGGCGATCGCCGCCGGGTTGCCGATTTCGTTCGCGAGCGCGCCGCGCAATGCGATGCCGTCATTCTGAGCGACTATGCAAAAGGGCTACTCTGTCGCGAGATCGTCGCAGCCGCACGCACCTGCGCGCTCGTACTCGCCGATCCCAAGCCGCAGAACATCGAGCTTTTCACCGGGATTACCTGCGTAGCGCCGAACGTGGCCGAGACCACCATCATCACCGGCATTCCCATCGTGGACGACGCGAGCCTCGAACGAGCCGGAATGCGTCTGCTAGAAATGCTCGACTGCCGCTACGCCGTCGTGACGCGCGGCGAGCACGGGATGTCACTCTTCGGGCGAAACGGCGAGCGCCTGCAGATTCCCTCGGTGGCGCGCACGGTCTACGACGTCAGCGGCGCGGGAGATACGGTCGTTGCCGTTTTGGCGCTGGCTCTGGCAGCCGGCGCGTCGATCGAACAGGCGATGCAGCTTGCGAACTTCGCTGCGGGAGTGGTCGTTGAGAAACTAGGAACGGCAACGGCTTCGCCGGAGGAAATTCTCGCGTTGGTCGATCCGGCACAATCCGGATGAACCCGCTCTTCGCTCCACTCTTCGACGTTGCCGAAGCGGTGGCGTGGCGCGAAGATCTGCGCGCCCACAATCGCACCGTCATCTTTACTAACGGCGTCTTCGATCTGCTTCATGCCGGGCACGTTGAGTATTTGGCCTGGGCTCGTTCGCAGGGCGACGCGCTCATCGTCGGCCTCAATCACGACGAATCGGTGCGGCGCCTCAAAGGGCCGGCGCGCCCGCTCGTTCCCTTCGCGGCACGCGCCCAGGTTCTGCGCGCGCTGCGCAGCGTGGATGCCGTCGTCGGGTTCGAGGAAGCGACGCCGGAAGTCTTGCTCGATCGGATTCGTCCCGACGTTCACGTGAAGAGCGATCAGTATCGCGAAGACGACCTGCCGGAGAGAACGGTCGTCCTGCAGCACGGCGGACGAATCGCGCTGGCGCCGCACCTGGCTGGTACGAGCACGACGGATTTAATCGGGCGCATCATCGATGCATATTGCCGTAACGGCTAATGGGCCGGGTGAAGTCGCTGGTTGGCTTCGACCGCTGCTTCGAGCCCTCTACGCTCGCCGCCCCGATCTCGGCGTCCTGGTCTTCCTCGTGCCCGACGATTACGCGAGCGGCTTCGAAGCGGAGATGGTCCGCGAGGCATTTCCCCAGGCCCGAGTCTACGAGCCGAAGAGCTACGTGAAGTTCGCGCTCGGCGGAAAGCTCGATGGTGCTCCGCCGCGCGTCGACCTCGTGCAGTACATCGGAGGCGACCTGCTGCACGCCGCCATCGTGCACCGCCGTTTGAAGGGAAGAACGGCGACGTATAAGTTTTCGCGACGCACGTATCGGAAGCTCTTCGAGCGGGCTTTCGCCGTGGACGAACGTAACGCCGGCCAACTTGCCGAGTGGGGAACGCCGCGCGAGCGCATCGTTTGCGTGGGGAATCTTGCGATTGACGGCGCGCTCTTCGAGGCGAGTCTTCCGGCCGAAACCCAAGCACCGCACGACGGGATCCTGATCATGCCGGGGTCGCGCGCCTATGAAGTCGCGAGCTTGATTCCGTTCTTTTTTTCCGTTGCGCTGCAGTTGCAGCGGGAGCGGCCCGAAATTCCCGTCGCCTTGGCGCTCTCACCGTTCACCGCGCGCGAGAGCGTGCAGAGCGCGATCGAAAGTGGAGGGCATCCGCGCATGTTCGGGAAGCGCGGAAAGCTCGTCAGCGAAGGCGGCTGCGATTATCTCACCACGGACGACGAGGGTCGCCGCATTCCCCTACTGCGAAACGGGCTCGCCGCGGCCAAGGCCGCCCGAATGGTGTTGACGATCCCCGGCACGAAGACCATCGAGTTGGCGATCTTAGGGAAACCGATGGTTGCGATCACGCCGCTCAACGCGCCGGAAGTCGTGACGATCAACGGTCCGCTGACCTATCTCGACCGCGTTCCTTTCGTCGGGCTGCCGCTCAAACGAGCCGCCGTCACCGCGGTCTCTCACCGTTTCAAGTATCACACGCAGCCGAACATGGATGCCGGAAAGGCGGTGGTGAAGGAAATCCACAGCACCCTGACCCCGGCGCGCATGGCGCGCATCGCCCTCGAGAGTTACGACGACGCGGCGTGGCTAGCGGAGGTTTCGCCGCAGCTGGCAGCGCTCTATCGCCATCACATCGGCGCGTCCGGGCGGATGGCGGAATCGCTGCTCGAACTGGCGGCATAACCCGCGCGTGAATATTTCGGTCGTTATCGCGACCAAAGATCGCGAGCGCTACATCGACGGCGCGCTTTCCGGGCTCGCCGCGCAAGCCGGCGCGCCGCCGTTCGAGGTCGTCGTGGCCGATAACGGCTCGAGCGACTCGACGCGCGCGGTGGTGGAGCGGCACGCGCGTGAGGGTTTAGCAGTGACGTACGTGTTCGAGCCAAAACCCAATCGGGGAAAGGCGCGCAATCGCGGCGTCGCCATGGCGCGCGGCGACTATCTCGTCTTCTGCGACGACGACGTGGCGTTGCCGCCGGGCTGGCTGGCCGCGCACGCTGCGGCGCACGCCGGCAGCGATCCATCCGTGGTCAATGGTCCCATCCTCAACGTACCTTCACCGGCGCAGCGCCCGAAGTCGGGGCCGGCAAACTACTCGCGAGCCTTCCTCTGTACGTGCAACGCGTCGCTCCCGGCTAAAGCCTTCCACGACGTGGGCGGCTTTGACGAGAACTTCGATCTGTACGGGTGGGAAGACACCGAGCTGGGGCTTCGTCTGCGCGAGGCCGGCCTATCTTGGCGTTTTGCGTGGGACGCCTTTCTGTGGCATCTCAAGCTTCCTGAAGACGAAACGCTCGAAGTGCAGAGCCGCAAGGCCGTCGAGCGAGCGCGCATGGCGCGTCGCTTTCTCGCCAAGCACCCATCGAGCCGCGCTCGCATGGCGACCGGCGCTCATCCGCTGAACGTGTTGCGGGCGCGTTTCCTTCTGCCCGACGCCTTGCTTGCAGTCTACGCGGGGTTGGCCACGAGCCGGCGTGGACCGCAGTGGCTCGGCGGGATCGCGCGCGCGGCTTTTCTCGACGGAATTTACGCGCGGGAGCTCGTGCGCGCGCTCGACGCACGCCATGAGTGATCGCGCGCTGCTCTATTGCGCGGGCGGCGGCATCGGCGACTCGCTCGTCGCTTCGCTGGTCGCGCGCGCCTTGCACCGGCGGTTCGAACGCGTGGACGCGCTGACGCTGCCGGCTCACGCGCCCCTGCTCGAGCGGGTCCCCGACGTTGACGGAGTCCTCCTCGACGACGGCGGAGAGGACGCGGCGCTGGCGCAACGGTTGGCCGGCTCGCATTACGACGCGTGCGTGGTCACGTGGGCAACGCGGCGCACCGCCAGCGTTCCGCAGCGCGCCGCCATCCCGGTGCGCGTCGGCCAGGCGCGGCGATTTTATTCCTTCCGCTTTACCGATCGAGTAGTGGTTCGCAGCGAGCGCGGCGACGTTACGTCGCATTGGTCGCAGATTCTGCTCGATTTCGCACGTGCCATCGGTTGCGATACCGACGACGCCAACTATCGTTTCGTTCCGACCGAACAGGACGAGCTGGAGGGCGACGCCATGTTGGCCGGCACGACGCCGTTCGTTCTCCTCAATCCGTGCAATGCCGTTGCATCGGCGCGCGGGATTTGGCCGCTTGACGGCTGGGCTGCCCTGGCCCGCGCGCTCGGCGAACGCTTTGGCGCGCGGATCTTGGTGAGCGGCTCGCCCGCCGACGCACCGATAGCCGAAGGCATCGCCCAACGGGCCGGCAACAACGTGGCGTCGATCGCGGGCAGAACCAGCGTCGGGACCTTCGGGGCTCTGGCGAAGCGCGCCGCCGCCTTCGTCGGCATCACGACGGGCTCGATGCACGTCGCCGCCGCGGTCGAGTGCCCGACGGTCGGCATTTTCCCGTTTCAGTCAGACTACCCCGATCGCTGGGCGCCTCTGGGACGCCGGACCGAAGTCGTGCGCGCGTCGTATCCTTGCCATCGCGGAGACACCAAGGAGCGCTGCCGGGACTATGCCTGCATCGCCCACCTCGACGTGCCGCGAATCATCTCCGCGGTCGAGACGCTGATATCGTGAAGGCTACGCTGCAGTTCTGCACTTACAACCGTGCCGCACTCCTCGAGCGCGTTCTCGAGGCCTGCTTCGACCAGAACGTCGAGGAAGGCGATTACGAGGTCGTGCTCGTTGACGACGGCTCGAGCGGCGCGACGCCGGCGGTGATCGAGCGCGCGCGCGGCCGCGCGACTTGCCCCTTCGTCGTCGTGAGTCAGAGCAACGCAGGCTTGGCGGCCGCACGCAACGCCGGTATCGCCCGCTCGAGCGGCGAGCGAATCATCTTTATCGACGACGACGTGCTTCCGCTGCCGAACTTCGTCCAGGAGCACTTGCGAGCCCACGCGAGCCGGCCGGACGACATCGTGCGCGGCGGCGCGATAGAGGTTAGCTCGCCCGACGATCTGCCCACGCCGCTATGGAGCATCCGCAACTACAGCGGCAATTATTTCTGGACGACCAACGTCTCGGTGCCGTTGGCGACCATACGCGGAATCGGCGGCTTCGATGAGTCGTTCAGCGAATACGGATGGGAAGACATCGACGTTGGGCTGCGCCTGCGGTTCGCCGGGGTGCGGGCCGTCTTCCGGCCGCAGGCGCTCGTCTTTCACGTTAAACCACCGCGCCGGTCAGGCAGCATCGAGCGCATGCTCGAGCAGGCGTGCGCTCAGGCGCGAACGGCGGTACGGCTCGTACGCCTGCACCCACATTGGCGCGCCTATCTTGCAACGGGAATCAATCCGGTGCAGCGCCGATTCCACGCCGCCGTTCGGGCGACCGGCACGCGAGAACGTCTGCGCCGCCGCTTGCCCCCGCCCGGCATCGATCGCGAGTTGCGGCCGGACGAGCTGCGCGTCGCTAGAGCGCTGGCGAACGAAGTTTATTTCGACGAGCTGGAACGCGCGCTGCGTCTTGACTCGCCCCCGGCGTGAAGATTTTACTTTCGCGCACCGATCGCATCGGCGACCTCGTGCTTTCTACGCCGGCGATCGCAACGGTCCGGCGGTCTTTTCCCGGTGCGCACGTGACAATGGTCACCAGCGAGTACAATCGCGAAGTGATGGATCGCAACGACGACGTCGACGAGATCGCCGTCTTGCCGCTCGGGATGTCGCCGGGACGCTTCGGTGCGCGTTACGCCGGATATGACGTCGCCGTTGCGCTCGCACCCCGCGCGGTCGACCTTCAAATCGCGGGGGGAACTCGCGCCGCACTCCGAGTGGGTTATACGTACGAGCGTCGCTGGCTCGCTCGATTGACCGCGCGGCTCTATCTCAACCGCATGATGGTATCCGAGGCCGACCCCGATCTTTGCGACCGCGAACCCGCGCGCGTCGTTCGCCACGAAGTCGACCAGTTGCTTGACCTCGTTGCGTTGGCGGGTGCGCGCGAGCGCGTCACCAAGCTACGACTCGACGTAACCGACGAGGATCGCGACGTCGCGCGAACCCTTCCCGCGGATCCGATCGTAATGCATCTCGGTCAGCGCTGGTTCGGGGAAGGCAGCACGCTGGAGGTCACGTTGGGCATCGTCGAGGATCTGGCCAAGTTCGCGCCGGTCGTAATCACCTGTGCGAGCGACTGCGAATCAAAAGTGCCGTATTTCGAAAAGAACGCGAGCGTGGCTCGTCTGATCTATGGACTTCCGTTCCACCAGTGGGCGGCGGTGCTCGAGCGCGGCCGGATCGTGGTCACGGTTGATACCGGCGCCACTCACGTCGCCAGCGCCGTGGGCCGCCCGACGGTCGTGGCCTTCGAGCATCGCTACTTCCGACTAAACTCGCAGGAGTGGTCGCCGTACGGCGTGCCCCACGTCCTCGTTCGAAAACCGGCAACCGAAGACGAGGCATCGCTTACGCGCTTCCGGCAGGAAATGGTCGGCGGAGTCGCGCGTCTCATGACGCAACCGTGAATTCTCCGCTGCCCGACGTTTCGGTCGTCATTCCCATCTACAATCGCCTCGAGACGCTCGAACTGGTGATGCCGACGCTGCTCGCCCAGAGTCTGGCACCGGCGCAGTACGAGCTGCTCGTCTGCGATTCTAACTCCACCGACGGAACGGCGGAGTATCTCGCCGCCGTGAGCCGCGAGCGCGCCGGCGTGCGTCATGTTGCCGGGCCGTTCAGCGGTCGTGCGGCGGCACGTAATGCGGGCGTCGCCGCGGCGCGTGGGGAGGTCGTGCTCTTTAACGATGCCGACATTCTCGCCTCACCCGATTTGCTGGCCATTCATTTGCAACATCATTGCGAACGAGCCGGCATTGCCGTCGTCGGTCTCGAAGTGCAAGTGAAAGACTTTAACGATTACCAGTACAAGCGCGAACATCCTGAAGCGCGCGGGCATCTCCATCCACCCTCGCGAAAAAAACTGTCGTGGCTGTATTTCCTGACCGGCAACGCCTCGGTCCGGCGCGATGACCTGTTGCGCGCCGGTTGCTTCGACGAAAACTTTACCGGTTACGGTCACGAGGATTTGGAGCTCGGCTACCGATTGCAACGTTTGGGCATCGAGATTCTCTACGAACCGCGCGCCGTGAACTATCATTGCCAAGACGTGCCGTATGAGGACCAAAAGGAGAAGATGAGGCTCGCCGGGCGCTCCACGGCGCGGTTCTATCGCAAGCATCCTCATTTCCGCGTCATGATGAACCTCGGCATGACGCCGGTCTCTCTGGGCCTACACTCGGCGCTGATGAGAATGCCGCTGCTGCTGGGCTATCTCGACCGGCAGTCAACGCGCTCCCGGCTGGCGCGGGAGCTGCTCTTGCAATATTATTACGTTTCCGGAGTTAAGGAAGGATAATGCCCGACAAGATCTCATGCGGAACGCTGCGTGCCGGCGATGCCGGCAAAACGGTGGAACTCGCAGGCTGGGTCAATCGGCGCCGCGACCACGGCGGCTTGATATTCGTCGATCTGCGCGATCGCGAAGGCGTCACCCAAGTCGTCTTCGATCCACAGAACGCGGCCTTTGCCGAAGCCGAACACCTGCGCAACGAAGACGTGCTGCGCATCGCCGGTACCGTGCGCCGGCGTCCCGGGGGAACGGAGAATCCGAGGCTGGCCACTGGTGACGTCGAGATCCCTGCCGACTCGCTAGAGATCCTCAATCGCTCGCAGGTGCCGCCCTTTGCCGTCAACAGCGACGAAACCGTCGACGAAAATCTGCGTCTGGAATACCGCTATCTCGACTTGCGGCGCTCGCGCATGCAGAACAATCTTCGCGTGCGTCACCAGATCGTCAAGGCGCTGCGCGACTTCTTCGACTCGCGGGGCTTCCTCGAAATCGAGACGCCGATGATGATTAAGTCGACGCCCGAAGGCGCACGAGACTATCTCGTTCCCAGCCGGCTGCACCCCGGCGCATTTTACGCGCTGCCGCAGTCGCCGCAAATGCTCAAACAGATTCTGATGATTTCAGGCTTCGGCCGGTACATGCAGATCGCGCGCTGCATGCGCGACGAAGATTTGCGCGCCGACCGGCAACCGGAGTTCACGCAACTCGACGTGGAGCTGGCCTTCTGCACGCAAGAAGAGGTGCTCGAGACGATGGAGTCGGCGATGCGCTGCGTTTGGAAGCAAGTGATGGAGACGGAGTTGCCGCCCTTCCCGCGCTTGAGCCATCGCGATGCGATCGCGCGCTACGGCTTGGATAAGCCCGACCTCCGCTTTGGGCTCGAGCTGGCCGACGTTGGCGCCGCGTTCGCGCAGAGCGAGTTCGCCGTTTTCCGCGGAGCGCTCGATGCCGGGGGAGCGGTCGTCGGGTTGCGTTATCCAGGCGGGGCCGCGTTATCGCGCCGCGATTTCGATGCGCTCACCGAGCTCGCCAAGCAGTTCGGGGCCAAAGGGATGGTCTGGATTGCGCTCGCTTCCGACGGCATCAAATCGCCGGCGTCGAAGTTCCTCAGCGACGAGAACGTCGCCACCGTAAAGGCCGCGCTCGACGCGCAAAACGGCGACGCCCTGCTGCTTTTTGCCGGCGAACGAGCGTTAGCGTACGCGGTTGCCGGAAAGATGCGTAACGAAATAGGGGATCGCTGCGATCTGCGCGATCCGCAGCGCTTTGCCTTTGCCTGGGTCACCGACTTTCCGTATCTGGAGATCGACGAAGAGACGGGGGTACCCGCTCCGGCGCACCACCCCTTTACCGCGCCGGCACCCGGCGACTGGGATTTGATCGACAAGGCGCCGCTCGAGATGCGCGCGCAGCACTACGATTTGGTGCTCAACGGTTACGAGCTGGGCTCCGGCTCGATCCGCATCCACAAGCCCGGCGAGCAGCGCAAGATCTTCGAGATGCTTGGACTGACGGCCGAACAAGTCGAGGAGCGATTCGGATTCTTCGTGCGAGCCCTCGAGTACGGAGCGCCGCCGCACGGCGGGATGGCGCTCGGAATCGACCGTATCGCGATGATCGCGTGCGGCGAGACGAGCATCCGCGAGGTTATCGCTTTTCCGAAGAATCAGCTCGGGCGCGACTTGATGATGGATGCGCCGAGCGCCGTCCCGGAGCAGTTGCTGCGCGACCTGCACGTCCGTCTCGCGCCAGAATCTCGTTCGCCCGAGTAAAGATCGCGTCGAACATCGGCATGGTGAGCTTGCCCGTGTTCGTGTTTTGCCGGCTGGGATGATATGACGCGATCGCTACGACGGCGCGCTTACCCGCCCGCGCCGTCACCTCGGC
>DATAPM010000404.1:0-7151 GCA_036265225.1 Vulcanimicrobiaceae bacterium | reverse complement strand
TCGCGTTCCTCGCGGCTCTCTGGCCCGCATCGCTGCAGGCGAAGGCGCCCTGCGGCCCCGCGACGCCGGCTCCGTCGCCCTTGCCGGCTGCATCCGCTGTCCACGGGTCCGACGCGGTTGCCAGCGCCGACGCGAAGTCGGAGTTGGAAATCGGACAGCCCCTTTACCAAATGGGCGACGACATCTACACGATCGACCGATCCGGCACGCTCTTTTACTATTTTCAGGCCAACAAAGACGGTACGGCCAAGGTAAAAAAAGAGATTCGGTACAGCCGTAACTTATGGAACGATTGCGCGCAGCTGAAGGTCCGAATCCCTTTCGTGACGCGCTACCCAGTTGTGGGAAATACCTACTCGGGCCTGAGCAACATCGAGTTGGGTTATGCGTACGGAGTTAAGAGCAAGCCGTTCGATCACACTCTGGAATTCAGAGTTACGGTTCCCACGGCGGTGAACAACGTCGACAGCCTCGATACGCAGCTTAAGGGCTTCTATACCGTTAAGTGGAAACAGCCCGGTTGGGCGCTGAGTTACACCAACGAATACGATCAAACGATCATTCGGCCCCCGGGGGCGTCGTACAACAGCTACTACGAGGGCTGGCTGCAGGTTCCCGATTACATTCTCGTGCCGGAAGTTCCCGGATTAAAACTCTCCGCGGTTTATAACTACCGCGTCCTTTTCGACAGCGGCGGTATCTGGAAGGGCGCGCTCGGCGGAACGCTCTTCGGCAGCATCAACAACCTCGCGCTCTCAGTCACCGACACGTGGGGTTTGGGAGACCATGGCCTTTGGAGGTACAAATTCGAGGGCAATGCGACGGCGCGCTTCTAGCATCCAATAAGACCACACTATAAGGAGTAACTCGATGGCCATCGACACCGGTTCGGATCCACTGGAGCGCTTTCGCAAATACGAGTCGCTCAGCCCCTTCGAACTCAAAGACGATCTGATCAAACTGGCAAAAGACCCAGAAAGCGTTCACGTGTTCTTGGACGCGGGACGCGGCAATCCGAACTGGATCGCGACCACACCGCGCGAGGCTTACTACCTTTTCGGGCGGTTTGGCATCGAAGAGTCGAAGCGCGTTTGGGACGAACTCGATCTCGGGGGAATGCCCGCCCGCGGAGGAACCGGCGAACGTTTCGACGCGTTTATTGCGAAATATGCCGCCGAGCCGGGCGCGGCGGCGTTAAAATCCTACATAGACTACGGCGTAACGCAGCTCGGCTTCGATAAGGACGCGTGGCTGTTCGAGCTCACCGACGCGATGGTGGGCGATATGTACCCCGTGCCGATGCGCATGGGACGTCACATGGAGCAGGTCGTGCGCGCATACCTCGTGCGCGAAATGTGCGGCGACTCGCCGCCGCCCGGCAAGTACGACGTGTTCGCCGTCGAGGGTGGAACTGCGGCGATGTGCTACATCTTCGACACGCTCATGATCAACGGACTGCTTAAGCAAGGCGATCGCATCGCGCTGGCCGTGCCGACCTTCACACCCTATCTCGAGATCGCGCATCTCGACCGTTACGCGCTCGAAATCGTCGAAATCGATGCAAGCGGCGGCGTCTACGACTCGGGCGCGCACTCCTGGCAATATCCTGACAGCGAGATCGACAAACTCAACGATCCCACGATCAAGGCCTTCTTCGTGGTCAATCCCAGCAACCCACCATCATACGCGATCGCGCGTCATACGCTGGAACGCATCGCTTCCATCGTCCACGGTAAGCGCAAAGATCTAATCGTTATCACCGACGACGTTTACGGCACGTTCGTGGACGGCTTCGAGTCGTTGATGAAGTACGCGCCGCGCAACACGATTACCGTCTACTCATTCTCGAAGTACTTCGGATGTACCGGCTGGCGTTTGGGCGCAATTGCCATTCACGAAGACAACGTCTTCGAGGAGATGATTGCGGCGTTGCCGGAGAGCGAAAGGAACCGCCTGCGTAAGCGTTACAGCCCCCTGACGCTTACGCCGGATAAGATCAAGTTCATCGACCGGCTGGTCGCCGATAGCCGCCAGGTCGCGCTCAATCATACGGCAGGCCTCTCGATGCCCCAGCAGGTCATGATGACGTTCTTCTCGCTCTTCGATCTCACCGACTCGAAGCACGCGTATAAGGAGCTGACGCGCCGCATCGTTAACGAGCGGTTAACGGAGCTATGGAAGGGCCTGAATCTTCCGCTGGTCGACGATCCGACCCGCGCCGGCTATTATGCGACGTTGGATCTGATGAAATGGGCGGAGCTCACCTACGGCGAGGGCTTTATGAAGTATCTCGTCGCGAACTACCACCCGCTGCAGATCGTTTTTGCGCTCGCCGAGTACCATTCCATCGTACTGCTTAACGGCAGCGGCTTCGGCGCACCCGATTGGTCGGTGCGCGTTTCGCTGGCGAATCTCAAGGACGAGGCGTACTCGGAGATCGGCGCGGACCTCGCCGACGTAGCCCGTACCGCTCTGGAACGTTGGAAGGAATCGGCGAAAAAATAGGGATCGGCTTCGTGGACGGAGGGCGCGCGGGGAACCGCGCGCCCTCTTTTCTTTACATGGGTGTAAGCGAGAGCGTCTCTGTGTTCAGCTGGTAGTTGCCGGCCGCTACGAGATTGTTGGGATTCGCGCATATGACGCTATTCTCAGGACCGTAGACGACCACGAGCCCGGCGGGTCCGCACTGCACCTGCACGAGCTGATAGTTGGAGAGGAACGTCGACCCGGGCGTATCGGGCTGCACTTCGTACGAGTTGTACGTCACGTGCGTATCGTCGTCGACGATCGCGCCGTAGACTGCCGCGGACGTTACGCCGATCGCCATCGCGCCCCAGAAGCCGCCGCCCCAATAACCGTAAGCAGGTCCCCACGCGGCTCCGCCGTTCCAGCCATAGGCTCCGCCTCCGCCGTAAACGGGATTGTTGATCACCGTATTGTTGTTGCCGATATTCGTGTTGCGGTTGTTGTTGCTGTTCCGGTTATTGTTGTTGTTGCGGTTGCCGTTACCACGGTTGTTGTTGCCGGCACCACCGGCGCCACCAACGCCGCCGGCACCACCGACGCCGCCGGCACCGCCGACCCCACCGGGACGCCCCGCACCGCCAACGCCACCGACGCCGCCTACACCGCCGACGCCACCCGGTCGCCCAGCGCCGCCTGCGCCACCGACCCCGCCGGGTCGGCCGGCGCCGCCAACACCGCCGACACCGCCGACGCCTCCGATACCGCCTGGCCGTCCGGCGCTGCCCGCGCCGCCGCGGCCACCCATGCCGCCGCGGCCGACCGAGTCACCACCCAATCCGCCGAAGCCGCCGCGAGAACCGCCGCTCATGCCGCCTCGGCTCCCGCCGCTCCCACGGCTCATACCGCCGCCGCCACGGCTCATGCCGCCGCCGCCGCGGGAGCCGCCGCCACCGCGGCTCATGCCGCCGCCGCCGCGCCCGCCGCCACCGCCGCCCCGACCGCCGCCGCGAGCCGACGTCACTACCGGTGCAAGCGCTATGATGATCGCCATGACTAGAGCGAGTTGTCTCATGATTTCACTACCTCATCCATCCGGCCGGTTAAGCCGATGTACGTTCCGCGATCCGTGGTCATGGAAAGCATCAGGCTATGGGGCGCAATTTTTGTTGTGGAACGCGAGAGCTGTTGGGGTTCGTCGGTCGAGTTGAAGTAAATCGTTCCCCGTTTAAAGCTGAGCGGGGTGGCCTCGCCCGCCTGAACCAGCGTCGCGCCCGTCACGTAGCAGACGAAGATCTGCCGCTGGAACGAACACGCCGCCTTTGGGATGACGAGCGTGCCTTTTCCGTCCTCTGAGGTGACGAACAGCCCACCGTACAGCACCTTGATCTCGACCTGCCGGTACGTTGAAGCCGCGGCGTTATGGCGTTGAATCGTCAGCGTGCCGGTTGCCGCGGCAGGAGACGCGGTCCAGGCGAAGCAGGCCGCGACGCCAATAACGCCTGCCGCTCTCTTGAACGCACTTCGAACCAGTAGCATATGTTGTGTCCTCGTTGCGAAGATGCCGGTGGTTGCAAAACCGGCCCGTATACGAATTATCGGCTAATCTCGGGAAAATTCAAGAAGTCCCTCCCCGCAGCCTATTTGAGGATGTTGATCGTTCGGGCGGCGACGATGGCAATGGTAATAAGGGAGATGCTGCTCTGGATCATGACGAGCAGTTTTGCCCGGGAGGTCATCGGCATCGCCTCCGTCGGGCTGAACGCCGTGTTCGTCGTGAAGGCGAGGAAGAGATAGTCGACGATTCCCGGCTGCCAGTTGGGTCGGAGCGGCGCTCCGTTTTGCATTGCCGGAAAGTCGAAATCCGGGTAATGCGTCCCACGGTTAAGCCGCGCGTCGGGGCCGCCGTCGTCAAGGAGCCAATAGATTAGCGTGAAGATGAGGATATTACCCGACCAAATCCCGACCGAAGTATAAAAGAGCGTCACCGGCTCCAACGTGCCGGGGTTTTCGATCAGATTGTAAGCGGCAACGAGTAGGTTGCACGCATTAAAGAGCAGCGCCGAACCGACGGCGATGAACTCAACGATTCGCTCGAGCCGGCGCGACCACTCACGATTCCTCGTTAGCGAAACGACCAGCATCGGCAACACCATGAGGGCTGCCCCCACATAGGCAAACCACGTCGGCGTGAGGTGGTACCGCCGGGGCAAAAGCGCGATCAGCATCGCGATGCAGATGGCGATCACGACGGCGCCCAGCCTCGGTGCGGTGCGAAACGGTTGCCGCGTCTCGTTCATCTTCAGTACAGTCGCAAGTACTGATCGCGTTCCCACGGATGCACCGCGCGGCGATAGCGTTCGTACTCTTCGAGCTTCGCGTCGCGGAAGGCGTGGTAAAGATGATCGCCTAGCGATGCGCGAACGACCGCGTCGCCGTCAAGCTCGGAGATTGCCTGGCGCAGCGATTTCGGAAGCGTGCCGATGCCGCGCTCGCGCCGCTCGTGATCGGTCAGGTCGTAGGTCGATCCCACCAGCGCCGGTCCGGGAAGCGTGGCACGCGCGACGCCGTCGGCGGCCGCGCCGATGAGTACGGCGAGCGCGAGGTACGGATTGCATGCCGGATCGGGGCTACGCATCTCGATACGCGCCGGCTTGTGCCCGGGCGGCACCCGCACCAGCGCGTTGGCGCTGCGCTCCGACCAAACGGTATAGATCGGCGCGTCCCATGCGGCCACCAATCGTTTGTACGAGTTCACCGTTGGATTGCAGATCGCGGTCGTGGCCGGCGCGTGCGCCAGGAGTCCGCCGGCGACGTAAAGCGTGTGCTCGTCATCGCTCGAATCGCTCAACTGAAAGTCGACGTGGAGTCCGCTGCCCGCTTGCGACTCGAGGGGCTTGGGCATGAACGTTGCTTCGAGCCCAAAATCCGCCGCGACGTGTTTGGCGATCGTACGCAGCGTCAGCGCGTGGTCGGCGGCCGAGAGCGGATCGTCGTGCGCAACGTCGATCTCGTGCTGACCGGCGCCGTGTTCGTGGTGCGCCGACGCTACCGGTACGCCCATCGCGCGCAATGCGGCGACGATGGCGTTGCGCGCTTCCTCGCCACGGTCGTTGGCCGAGAAGTCGAAGTACGAGCCGACATCCGACGTCGATGTCGAGGGCGACTCACCGTTGCGGCCTTCGAAGAGATAAAACTCCATCTCTAACCCAATGCTTTGACCGCTCAGCTGCGTCGCGCTCTCGATCGCGCGCCGCAGCGTCGTTCGCGGGCAGCCCTCGAACGGCGCGCCGTCCGGCATGGCGATGTCGCAAATCAATCGCGCCTCGCAGCCGTCGGGCGCCGCGCGCCACGGATAGATCGCGAACGTCGAGAGATCGGGTCGCAACTGCATATCGAGCTCTTCGCCGCGCACGAAACCGTCGATCGACCCGCCGTCGAACGTAACGCGCCCGTCGAGCGCGGCCTCGACTTCGTCGACCGGAATGGAGACGTTCTTGCTGACACCGAAGATGTCGGCAAAGACCAGGCGCACGAAACGCACGCCGCTTTCGCGGGCCAGCTTGACGACGTCGCGCTTGCCGTGCGGGCGCCGTCCTTCAGATCGCGTTGTGAAGTTCATCGATTGCAACCGCCAAACGTAAGGTGAGCTGGTCGTGTGGGCTTTCGAGCGAACGTCCGGTAATCTCCGCTATCTGCCGCAACCGGTAGAAGACGGTATGCCGGTGCACGTTGAGGCGTTCGGCCGCCGTCTTGACGTTCTGCCCGACCGTGAAATAGAGCTTGAGGGTGCGCTCCAACTCGGTCTGATGTTTCTCGTCGTAGGCTCGCAGCGGCGCGAGCGTTTGCGTTGCGAAGGCGCGGAGCCGCTCGACGTCGGCGCCCTCGTAGACGAAGCGGTAGGCACCGAGCTCCTCGTAGAGAGCGACGTGACCGGCACCAAAGAGTCGCCGGCCGATCGCCAAAGCCGTCTCCGCCGCCGCTGCGCCACGCGGGATCGCAGCCAGCGGCTCGACTCCGCTCGCGCCGCCCGAAACGCGCAGCGGCGGTTTGCGCCGCGCGGCATTGCGCGGAAGGAGCGTCGCGGCCGTTTTTGCATTGCTCGCGTCTACCGCCCGCATCGCCGGCACGAGAACGAAGAGCGTCGCACCGCGTTCGATGAATCCCACCTCTGCTTCGGTGCCGCGAAAGCCATCCGTGGCGAGTGCGCGCAGCGCGTTGACGTCGGGACGCACCGCGTCAGCTTCCGCCTCCGCTTCCAAAGCAACGGTAACGTAACCCGGCGCAACGTCAATGCCGCGCGAAGCGGCCTCGTCGCGCGCGTTCGCGGCATCGTGGAACTCGCCCGCAAGAGCCGACTCCCAGAAGTTTGTTTTCCGCCCGCGGTGCGACGCTTCGCGTCCGAGCTCCGTCCCGACGGCAGCTGCCGCTAAACGCAGCAGAAGTTCGGCATCGGGATCGGAGTCGGTCCCGAAGAGCGTGAGCCAACCGATGTGATTTGGTCCGGCGCTGACGCGCGCGGCGCGTCCCGCCGCGCCGGCTTCGACGACGTTGCGCGCCGTCGCGGGAAAGCTACCGGTGCCGGCCGCCGCAAGATGGCGCCAATTGGCGTCTTCGAGAAGAACGCCCGCGCCGCAGGTTTGGGCAAGATGCGCCGCGAGCGCTTTGGCTCCGCCGCCGGAAGCGGC
>DATAPM010000403.1:0-3527 GCA_036265225.1 Vulcanimicrobiaceae bacterium | reverse complement strand
CGAGCTGGCGGTTTCCGGCGGCGCCGAGACCGACGATGAGCGAACCCGAGATGACGATCGGCAAAATCGAGGCGCAGCGCAAGATTAAATAGATCGCACTCGGATGGGCGCTCGGCAGCGAACCGATCAACGCATGGATTGACGGACCCGCGCCAAAGATGCTTGCGGCAAAGCACGTGATGCCGACGAGCATCGGCAGCGCCACGCCCGCCCGCACCGTGCGCGCGAAACCGTCCACGTCGCCGGCACCGATGCGCTGCGCCGCGACGAGCGACGTGCCGCTCAGAAAACCCGACGCGACGAAAACGATCGCGACGAAGATGGTATTGGCCGCCGTCGCACCGGCCAGCGCGACGAAGCCGAGGCTGCCGATGGCAATCGTGTCGACCGTACCGAGCAGCTGATCGCCGAGGATTTGAATGGCAACGGGAATCGAAAGGCGCCGGAATGCGGCGCCTATTCGGCTATGGTCGACGATCATGCTTGTCGCGTCCATACTTTAACGAAGTCTATCGAGAACGCGAAAGAGCGCGTCAATCTCCTCTTCGGTCGTGTAGAAGTGCGGGCCGACGCGAATCCCGCACGCCGGGCGGTAGTCTACGAATACCCGCTCCGCCACGAGTGCCCGGCAGGCGCGGTCGGCTCCGTCGAAATCTATCGCGATCCAACCGGTGCGGCGCTCTGCTTCCAAGGGCGTGTTGACACGCAAGCCGCGCTCCTGCGCCATCGCCGCGATAAGATCGGTCAGCCGAACGTTGTGGCGACGAATCGCCGGCACGCCCAGCTCGGCAATGAGGTGGTGTCCCGGTTGGGCGACCAGGTATCCCGGAATCGTCGGCGTGCCGTGACCGAAGCGATACATCGACGGCGCGTGAACCGTCGGGGCCGGCTCGAACTCGAAAGGACGCGCGTGAGCCATCCATCCCGTAATCGCGGGCCGCAACGATTCGCGAAGCCCGGCGCGCACGTAGATCCACCCGCATCCCGGACCGCCGCAGAGCCACTTGTGCGATCCTCCCGTCGCCATATCGAGATCCAAGTCGAGAACGTCGTACGGATAAATGCCGGTGGTTTGATAGGCGTCCACGCAGAGGAGCGCCCCGACGCTGCGGCAATGCGCTTGAATGGCGCGAACGTCGGCCAGCGCACCCGAAACGTAGTAGGCATGCGAGATCACCGCGATCGCCGTCTTCTCGGTGATCGTCGCAACGATCCGTTCCGTCGGAACGGTACGCCCGTCGTCGGAGGGAACGACGCGCACGGCCGCACCAAACCGCTCCCATTCGCGCCAAACGTAGGTCAATGACGGAAACTGCAGCGCTTCGTAAACGACCTCGTTGCGCGAAGTCCGAAAATCCAAGCACGTCGCGATGGCGGCCTGCATCACCGAGACGTTCGGACCCAAAAAGCAGGTGCCGGCGGGCGCGCCGATGATGGCGCCGATGCCGTCGGCGATCTCGGCAATGGCGGGCAGCCACCGTTCCCACGCTTCGGGGCCGTCCTTGGCCCACTCGTTCCAGTAGCTATCCAACGCGTGGCGCGCGCCGAGCGGAGCGGCTCCCATCGAATGGCTGACGAGATACGTCGAGTCGGCAAGGATCGGAAAATCGGCGCGGTGCTGCGCCGGGCTCGTCTCGATCGTTTCCTTCACGCGTACGTCCCCGCCCCAAGATACGTGCGCACGTCCCAGAGCTCGGGAAAGAAGCGATGGGAGAGCGTGCTCTCAAGGTATCGCGCGCCGGCGGATCCCCCGGTGCCCATCCTCTGTCCGATCATGCGCTCGACCATGCGGACGTGGCGTCCGCGCCAGAGCAAAAAGCGCTCGTCGAACTCTATGAGGTCTTCGAGCAGCAGGTAGAGATCGTAGTTCGCGGCTTCGTCAGAGTAGATGCGCCGGTAGCTTTCAACGAGCTCCTCGCTCGTATCCACGGCGAAGCCTCGGCGGCGCAGCAGCGACTTGACCCGGTCGTAGAGCGAGGGCGATTGCGCCCGCTGCTCGAGGAGCGCGCGGCGAGCCTCGTCGAGCTCGATCCACTTCAGCAGATTGGTCTGACGCAAGCCGCAGGCGAACTCCAGCTCGCGAAACTGTACGGATTGAAAGCCGCTGGCCGGATTGAGGTTATCGCGAAACTGATTGAACTCTTGCGGCGTCATCGTCTCGAGAATATCGACCTGCTGTTCGATCAGCCGCTGAATGGCGTGAATGCGGCGAAAGTGTTTGGCGACGCGCAGCAAGTCGTCGCGGTCCAGCGCGCCCATGGTTGCATCCACTTCGTGTAAGAGCTGCTTGAACCACAGCTCGTAGACCTGATGAATGATGATGAAGAGCATCTCGTCGTGATGCGGCGGCCGCGACAGCGGCTGCTGAAGATCGAGTAACTCGTCGATTTTGAGATAAGATCCGTAAGAAAGGGCCACTTTACGATGCCTTACGGGGGGCGTCGAGGCTTCTCCTCGAATCGGCTGCGGGTGAATTACTTGCGCCCAGCGGGAGTGCTGGCGGCTATCGTGCTGGCGGCATGTTCGAATGCGAGCCACTCTGGGGGAGGTAACCCCTCTCCGACGCCGACGAACCCGATCGATATTCCCCTCTTCGAAGGGGCCAGCGTGCTTTCGGCGCGCGCGTGGCACAATACGATTCCGGCGCAAGCGAGCAGCGTCGAGCGCACCGTTTTCGGGCAGGGTGGTGGAACGTACGACGGACACGACGTGGTCGCCGGCACGCAAGCGATGATGCCGGCGCTGGAAGCGTGGCTCGGCGACCTCCAAGCGCATCCTCCGCAAGGCTACTCGCTCGCCGCTACCGGCAATACGGTGGAGGCGGTGCGCACGCATACGCGCGTGCTCGGCGTTGACTTCGTGGCCTTGCAGAGCACCGAGAACGGCAAACGCCACGGCGTCGTCATCATGGCCGTCGATCCGCAAACACTCGACGAAAAGGCCGGACCGATGCTGCGCCTCATCGGTAACCTAAAGCACATGCCCAAGGCGTTTCGCGATCCGCTCGACGCCCAGGCTCGCAAGCAAACCGGATTCTCCATCTCGGAAGCGACGAATCCCGACACGCCCATCGGCGCGGCGATTGCCGCGCTCGACGAACTGCGCGACTTTGGCGGCCGGGGCATCGTGGTAATCGACGCCGTCAAGAACTAGCCGCGCCGTCTAGTGTCCACCGGCTCGTCCCAAGTGCGCCAAATCGGCGCCTGGGTCTTAATAAACTTCCTTTGGCTGCCGATCACGTTTCAGGACACGGCCCTCGTTACGATCGCCGTGCCCGCGACGACGGTGCGCTTGGCGCCGCAGAATCACGTCTTCGTTCTCTCGATATTAGCCAGCGTAACGGCGCTGGCGACAATGCTGGTTCCTCCGCTGAGCGGATGGATGTCGGACGCGCAACGCCGGCGCGGCGGCTCGCGCAGCTCTTTCGTGATAGCCGGATTGATTATCGACGTCCTCGCGCTGGTCGGCCTCGCTTATTCGAACTCTTTGTTCACCTTCGCGCTATCGCTGGTCTTCGCGACGCTCGG
>DATAPM010000402.1:0-8774 GCA_036265225.1 Vulcanimicrobiaceae bacterium | reverse complement strand
CCCTCGTACGATCACCGGCTGGTGCGTTTCAGCATCGGCTTGGAGGCCGCCGGCGACCTCATCGCCGACCTAGAACGCGCCCTGCCCGCGTTACGGGGCAACGGTCCGGGCGCAGCGGTCTAGACGGATACCGTCAGGACGCCCTCGATGACCGGGACGCAGTGGCCGGCAAGCTTGACGCGATCGCCGCAATCCTCGACCCAGAGCTCTCCGCCCCGTGCCGAGAGCTGCCGCGCGAAGAGCTTGGGCTTGTTGAGAACCCCCGACCAGTACGGCGTGAGGACGCAGTGCGCCGAGCCGGTAACCGGATCTTCGTCGATGCCATATTTTGGGACGAAGTAACGTGAGACGAAGTCGCAGTCCCCGGGAAAGCCCGGGGCCGTGACGATGAGGCTTCCGATCGGCAACGCCGCGACCGCGGCGATGTTCGGACGAAGCTCGCGTACCTGCACCGCATCTTCGAGCACCGCCATCGCGCGGTCGTCGCCCCAGAGCTCTTGCGGGAGAACGCCGATTGCGTCGGCGACCAGCGCCGGCGGCTGTTCTTTTTGCGGACGGAGCGACGGGAAATCGAGCACCAGCCGGTCGCCGTCGCGGACGACCTCGAGGCGCCCGGAACGCGTCTGGAAGGCGATCGTTTCATTAGCGTAGTTCAGGAAGTTGTAAAGAACGTACGCGGACGCTAACGTTGCGTGGCCGCATAACTGTACCTCGACGGTGGGGGTGAACCAGCGCAGTTCAAATCCGTCGCCATCGGGAACGAAGAAAGCGGTTTCGGCGAGGTTATTCTCGGCGGCGATTGCCTGAAGCAGGCCGTCATCGAGCCATTTCTCGAGCGGGCAGACGGCGGCCGAGTTACCGCCGAAGGTTCGGCTGGTAAATGCGTCGAGCTGATAGAGCGGAATGCGCATCAATGCGAGCGGGCATGGCTAATCGTCACGCCGCTGGGATTTTCGAAGGATCCTTTGACCGTCGCTATCGATTGGCCGCCGGCCGGATAGTTCCAGACGCCGACGTCGTGATTTCCGCCATTCGGGCCGTCGGGTCCGATAAGTTGGTCGCCGTCAAGTAGATACGAAGCGATGTTGACCGCGCCCGTAAGCTGAACGACGCCGACCTTCTGGGCCATTTGGTTCTTGATGGCAAAACGGTAAACCGTAGAGGCACCATCGCCAATCGTTACGTTTTGTCCGTCCCACTGTACGCCGCCCCAGCCCAAAAACGTTTGCTTGAGCGCGATTTGTACGAACGCACTCTTGCCTTTCGGAAGCTCGAGGAAGACGAGATTATACTTATAGTCTAAACCGGTGACGAAGAGATTTCCACTATCGTCGTAGGTGCAGAACAGGTAGGCAAGCGCGGCAGTAGTGCGGTGCTTCTTCGCCTTCCCTTTGCTCTTGGCATAAATAGATACGCTTCCCTTATGAATTCCTTTCTGGCCGTAGTTGGTGACGGCAAGGTTGTGCGTTACCGGATCTACGGCGCAGTCGACCGGAGACTGCTGCGCGTCGTGCAGCGTAGCAATCGGAGTATCCCCGCCGTGCGCGTATTCGAGAATTTCCGACTTGCCGGTGTTGGTAATGAAGACGTTGCCGGCGGTATCGGAGCACTCGTGCAGTGGGGTGCTGAAACCGCTTAGCGTTTGCACGAGCGTACCGTCGGGATAAGAGAAGACGTAGACCTTGTTTGTCCCGGAATCGGAAATGTAGAGTAAGTCGCCGCTGCTGCTCGTCGCCGGGCGTAATGCGTTCGGCACGAACTGCTGGGCCGCCGGTTGACCGGCGCCGCTGCAGCCGCCCAAAAATGCGATCAGCGCAGCGGCCGCCGCATACGTTAAATACCCTCGGGTAAAGGTCAAGAGTTCCTCCAGTACGGACAAACCGCGTCGCCCGTCCATTCGTTGCCGGGTCTGAGCGCCCTACCGGCTACTCGAACATATCGGTGATGTCGTTTGCCCGCGCATCCGTTGCGTCGAGGGAGCCGAGGTTCCAGTTCTCCTCGATGAAACGGATAATGCTGCCGAACTCGTATTGAACGTGCGAGACGTAGCCTTGCTTGGCGCGCGGCGAAACGAGGATCAACGGCACGCGAAACCCGAGACCCATCGGGTCCAGCTGCGGTGGCGTTACGTCGTCATAGAAGTTTCCGTCGCCGGGATTCTCCCACACGACCACTATTGCGGCATGGGGCCAGTAGGAGCTCGTCTTTACGGTCGCAACGATGGAATCGATCCATTTTGGTCCGCCCGCGCCACCGGGTGAATCGGAGACCGGCAGCGGAGAGATGACCCAAGAGACCGGGCGCAGCGTTTTCTGCTTGACGTCCGAGAAGAAGTCTTTAGCAGCGGCGATGTCGTCGTTCCAGTCCGAACCGTTGCGCACGTACGATATCGCATCGAACGAGTTCCCCGAATACCGATCGCCGTACGTTCCTTCGTAGTACTTCCAGGCCACGCCGGCGTTATCGAGGAGGTTTGCGATCGTCGGAAACTGCGTGAAACAGGGAAACGGTCCGCCGAACACTTCTATTCGCCCGTTCTTGAGGATAGAAGTCTTTGTCCCAGGCGGGGCGTCACAGCCAAAAGGCTCGTCGTTAGGTTGCGCGATGTCGTAGGTGTTGCGCGCTATCTTGGTCGTCCCGGCGATGAGATAGAGTCCCTGGACGTCTTGGTCAAAATGGGTCGATGCAAACATACGATCGGCAATCGCGTAACGGTGAGCCAGCTTCCAGTACGGCGCGGTTTCCGGGCGGCTGACGTGGGTGTAGGGGCAACGCGGGTCGTTTGCGTCGAGAAGGTTCCATCCGTCCATCTTGCCGCCGTCGTAAGCGGTTTTAAAATAGGTATCGTCGTCGCCGCGCGTGCACTCGGGCCGGTTCTTGAATGAGATCGATTGCAGAGGAACGGATTTTCCGTCACTGGTCAAACCAGAAGTCGGCGCGTCGGCCCCGGGATACCCGGCAAAGAGATTATCGAAGCTGCGCCAACGTTGCACGACGACGATCACGTTAGAAATCGCTGGTGAAGAGTTCGCCGGCCGCGCGGTTCGAATCGCCGGCGCGCCGTCGGGAGTAAGGAGCGGGGCGCCGCTACCGCCGCACCCGGCGAGCATCGCGGTGGCTACGAGGAGGCCGGAACAGCCGTGACGTCGTTCCATGAGGTAAGGATTGGTGTCGGGACGGGGCGACGACCTGCCGCCCTTCGATTACGAAGGCGGGACCGCCTAAAAGTCGTCGTCGGGGGGCCGCAGCGAGGGCTTCTCGTGCAAGAAATACGACTTGCGCTTATCCGAGGTAATCGGCTGAAACTGAATCGGCGGCTGGTTGTAATCGAAGGAATCGATGAGACTGTTGGCACGTACGTCGCTCGTGCCGAGCGAACCGAGGTTCCAGTTCTCTTCGATGTAGCGGAGTATGCTGCCGAACTCGTAGGTCGTCGTCGAGATATGACCGGCTTTGGCATAGGGCGAGATGATGAGGGCGGGGACGCGGAAACCGAGCTCTCCAAACGGATACTGCTGCGGAGCGAGATTATCGTACAGGCCGCCCCAATCGTCCCAAACGACGACGATCGCCGTGGAATTCCAGAACGGGCTTTCGCCGATCGCGTTGACGACGCCGGCGACCCATGCTGGACCGTGGTCGACCTTTTCGTCGGGGTGATCGGAATCCGGCTCGCTCGGGATCACCCACGTAACCGCCGCCAGCGATCCGGCCGAGATGTCGCTTAAAATTGTCGTCTGCGGCGACACGATGTTGGTGGCCCACTCGGGACCGTAACGCACCGGTGCGATTAAATCGAACGCATCGAGCAAATTACCGTAGTTGACGCCGAGCTTGGGAACGTAGTACCTCCACGAAAGGCCCTGAGCATCGAGCAGGTCATGCAGGGTCCCGTAAGGGTAGGACGGATCGGGGAACGCGTTGCTGCAGGGGAAGGGGCCTTTCCCTACCAGTACTTTATCGGCGGCGGTAATAAGCGACGTTCTTGCTTTCGGCTTCGCGTCGCAACCCCAGATCTTGCCGCCCGGATCGTCAATTAAGCTGTATTGCGGGCTGATTTGCGTGCCGCCGCGGATCAGATCTTGATGGGCTGCGAAGCTGCTGCTGCCGTGTGTCGTGAACATGTGCTCGGCGAGTACGTACTGCTGGGCCATGCTCCAATAGGGCTGGATTTGCGAAGGGTCGGTGTAAACGTAAGGCTCCGTACATTCCGGCCGGCCGGTCTGTTTTTTAATCTTATCGAAGCCGTCCATGCGGCCCTTATCGAATCCCATCTTAAAGCCGGCGTACTTATGATTGAGATCGTAAGGAATGACCAGGCTGGTCTTGGTCAGCGTGAGGCTCCCGGCGTTAATCGGCGGGCTGCACTGCGGCTGGGCGGCGACCGTCGCCGTCGTCGTGCCGTCGGCGCCCGGATAGGTGGCGAAGAGGTTGTTGAAGGTGCGATTCTCTTGAACCATGATGACGACGTGCTGAATCGGCGAGCTCGTGCCGGAGATGCGTTTGCCAGCGCCGTGCGCCGGGATGGAAGCGCCGCTCGAGCTTCCGCCGCAGGCCGCCAACCCCACGAGCGCGGCCAGCGCGCACGCGGCCGAGACATAGAAAGAACGCATCGCTAAAAATCGTCGTCCGGCGGCCCGGAGGGCTTCTCGTGCATGAAGTACTCCTTATTGAGATCCGATGGAATCGGGTGGAAAAGAATCGGCTGCTGATGATAGTTGAAACAGTCGATGATGCTGGCGGCCCGCCGGTCGGTGGTTCCCAACGAACCCAACTTCCAATTGTTTTCGATATACCTCAGAATGCCGGCGAACTCGTAGTGGGTCTTGGAAACGTAGCCCGCTTTGGCGTACGGCGAGACGATCAGGGCGGGGACGCGAAAGCCCAACTCGCCGAACGGATATTGCTTCGGTGGCGCATTGTCATAAAGTCCGCCCCAGTCGTCCCAGACCACGACGATCGCGGTCGAATTCCAGTACCGGCTCCCGCCGATCGCGTTGACTATGCTCGCTATCCAGGCGGGCCCATGATCCACCGCTTCGCCGGGATGGTCGGAGTCCGGCTCGGTGGGAACGACCCACGATACCGCGGGCAACGAGCCGTTGGAGATGTCGTTGAGTATTTTGGTCTGCGGCGAGACGACGTTGGTCTTCCACTGCGTCCCGTAACGTACCGGCGCGATCACGTCGAACGCGTTCATCAAATCGCCGTAATTGGTCCCGAGCTTCGGCACGTAGTATCTCCACGAGACGGATTTTGCGTCGAGCAGGTCGCGCAGCGTAGCGTACGCGTTCGGGTTGGGAAAATCGCGGCTGCAGGGAAACGGCCCTACGGCGCGCTTGACGATATCGCCGGCGGTGATGAGCGAGGTCGTGGTGCCAGCCTTCGCATCGCAGCCCCACGGCTGGCCGGTCGGATTGTCGATCAGGCTATCGCCGGCGTCGATCTGCGTGCTGCCGCGGATCAAGTCCTGATGCGCGACGAAACTGCCGCTGCCGTGCGTCGCGAACATGTGCTCGGCGAGCACGTACTGTTGCGCCATCGTCCAATACGGTTGAATTTGCGCGGGATCGGTGTAGACGTAAGGCAGACGGCACTCGGGTTTGCCGTCCTGCAGCATGACGCGGTCGAACGAATCCAGCTTGCCGCCGTTAAAGGCCGTGCTGAAGCCGGCGTACCGATGGTTGAGATCGTGCGGCAGAACGAGGTTCGTCTTTTTAAGTCGCAGGGTCCCGGCTTTGATCGGGGGGCTGCACGCTGCCTCCGCGGCAACCGTTGCGGTCGTCGTCCCGTCGGCTCCGGGATAGGTGGCGAAAAAATTGTTGAAGCTGCGATTCTCTTGAATCAGCACGACGACGTGTTTGATCGGCGATGCAGCCTTCGCTTCACCGTGCAGCTGCGGAACCGGCACTGCATTAGGAACCGTAGTCATCGCCCGGCTACACGCCGCGAGCGCGGCGATGACGGCGAAAGCAAGCGTTGCGCGGAGGGCGCGCAGACTCTTCACCGGCAACCGTTTCCGCAAAGGCAGGCCGCTTTCATCCAGAGAACAATCGAGCACATGCGCGCTTCTCGTGGGCTGGTTGTCTTGATACTGTCGTGCGCGGCCCTCGTCGCTTGCGCGGGCGGCGGCTCGCCCGACAACGTGACCGGATTGCTGCCGTTGCATCGCAATCCCGCCGGCGCGTCGCCGATCAAGCACGTCATCATCGTCATACAAGAGAACCGCAGCTTCGATAACCTTTTCGCAACCTTTCCCGGCGCAAACGGCACGACGATCGGGAAACTTGAGGCCGTTCCACCGTCGCTGCAAGGGCAGTGTCCCTATCCGTATGCAACGTCGACGCCGCTTGCCGAGAAGCCGCTTGCAACCGGTAACGATTACGAGCACCGTTATCAGGCGCCGGATGCAAACCGTCCGGCGGGATATCTCGTCGACCTCGATAACGGGCTCATGGACGGTTTCGATCTCAGCTACGTTCCGGCCAGCAGCAAGATCGATTGCACCGGCCCCTACGAATACGTACAGCAGTCCGACATTCAAGAATATTGGGACCTGGCGACTCAGTACGTTTTGGCCGACAACATCTTTCAGACTCAAGGGAGCGGTTCGTTCACCGGGCATCAGGATTTGATCGCCGGCGGCACGGTCGTGCCGTACGGCAGCGGAACGGCCAGCGTCGTTGACAATCCGACGGGCTATCCGTGGGGCTGTGACGCACCGTCCGGGACGACGACCTCACTCATCACGACCAATCTCCAGTATCTCCTGAATGAGGGTCCGTTTCCGTGCTTTAGCTACTCGACCATGCGCGATCTGCTCGATAACAAGCCGGTCTCCTGGAAGTACTACGCGCAAAGAGTACAAGGACCCAAAGGCCCGCAAGGCGGCGACACGGCGGGCATTTGGAGCGGATTCGATGCGATCAGTGCGGTTCGCAACAGCTCCGAGTGGGGCAAGAACGTAACTTTTAGCGACCTCAAAATCTTCACAGACATCAAGGCCGGCAAGCTTCCCGCCGTGAGCTGGATCACGCCCAACGCGCAGAACTCCGATCATCCGCAAGAACACGTGCACGGCAAGCTGGTCGATTTCGGCCCCGCATGGGTCGCGCAGATCGTCAATGCGGTCGGCAACAGCAAATACTGGAAGTCCAGCGCGATAATCGTCGTATGGGACGATTGGGGCGGTTTTTACGATCACGTGCCGCCGCCGAAACTCTCGCCTCCCGATAACCAAGGGGGCCTGGGATTCCGCGTTCCGATGTTGATCGTCTCGCCCTACGTAAAAGCGCACGTCGAGCACACGCAGTACGAGTTCGGGAGCATCCTCCACTACGTCGAGGACAACTGGAATCTCGGAAATCTGGGACAGACCGACGTTCGCGCGACGAGCATCGGCAACGCTTTCGACTATGGTATGGCGCCCCGCCCATTCAAACAGATTCGAACGAAGCGTTCCCTGCAGTTCTTTTTAAAGCAAAAACCGTCGCACGAGCTCCCCGACACCGAGTAGCTGCTCGTCTGGGCTGCCCTGCGTTTCGCCGCCGGGCGAAGGAGCGCCATCGCGCAACCTTGTAGCAACCCGCATGGACGAGAAACGACGTGAAGAGGTTCGCGAAGGCGTCAACGATGCCGACGATACCGGGCTGGTGGCCGGGGAAGAGCTGATAACCCAGGCGGAAACGATGCTACCGCTGTTGCGTCCCGAGCCGCTTCCGCACCAAGACCTTCACGCCGCACTTCCCGCCGATCACTCGGGGCACGATGCGATCGATCATCTCCACCGGGAGATCGAAAGCAACGCCCCCGACCGGGGGACGATCGAAAAGCACGTGACGCATCTGCGCGGCTTACCCGAGGTCGAAGCCATCATCGTCAACTGGTGGGAGAGTCCGAGCACTCAGCGCTTCTTTGCCGCGCTGGGGCAGATCGGCGTCTAGGCTCTTTCTTAGGGAACGCCCGCGGGCTTAACCGCCACGCCGAAAGCGAACGACAACCCCGCAGCCGGCACGATACGAAACGGCTTGTTGCCGTTTGAAGTAAACATCCGCACCGTATTATTGTTCCGGTCCGAATAAAAATGTATTCCGTGCCGTCGACCTTGCCGCTCGAGTAAAGGTTGCCGGAACCGGAGTTCTTCAACGTGCGGATGGACGATTGTTGATTGTGCGGGTAGACGCGGACGCCGTTAAGCTTTCCGCCCGACGTGCCGACAAAGAGATTGCCATCGGTCGGGTCGAGCGCCAGGCCTTCGGACATCTGCAGCTTCCTGAGGTTCAGTGAGCTCATTTGCATGGAGTGGGATGGTATCTCGGAAACGCCGGTGTAGAAGTCGGCATAGAAGAGATTTCCCGAGCCGTCGACTTGGATCTGGGAAGGCACCTTGATCAGGGTGTTGGTAATGACCTGTGACGGAATGTTTTGCCCCCTGGGAAAGACCACGATCGAGCCGCCCGTGCCGCGGTTGCAAACGTAGACGGATCCGCTTGCGTCTACGGCGACGCTCTCGGCGACCGTTAGATCTTGTTTGAGGGTGAGCTTGGGTGTCGTTGCACCGGAATTGTAGATGCTTACCGACCCATCCGAGTTGGCGACGTAGACTTGGCCGGCAGCGTCAACGGTGACGCCGTTAGGCCCGCTCACTCCATCCGTAATCTCGCCGATTTTGGGAAACCCGCGGCGCCTCAAATCGTAAATCACGACGTTGTCGCTGTTATGGCCGGTAACGTAGAGCCACGGATCTTTGGCGTCATAGGATGCGCCCCGGGGCT
>DATAPM010000401.1:0-4887 GCA_036265225.1 Vulcanimicrobiaceae bacterium | reverse complement strand
TCCTCCAGCCGCCCGGCCATGGCATCGATATCGTCTACGGCGAAAACCACACCGCCGCAAGGGTACCAGGTGTCGTTGGGCATCTTGAAGACGCCGAACGTGCTCCCGTCCCCGGCGTCGAACTCCGTTCCGTGATCCCAGGAAGCGGTCTCGCTCGGCGTTAGCCCGAGCACGTCGCGATAAAACGCAACGGCTCGTTGCAAATCCTTTGCCAAATAGTGATGCGTGTCGATCCCGAGAATCCGCGTTGCCGTCACCTTCATCGTCAAGCTCCTTTTAAGCGCCTTCACGGCAAGCGTACAATCCTATAGTTGACAGTTGCTGTCATGATTGGATAGTTTGATGGAACCGTGAAGGCCGATCGCCTCGTCGCGCTCCTCCTGCTGCTGCAATCGCGGCAGCGTAGCTGCGCGCGCGTGCTGGCCGAACGGCTCGAAGTTTCAGAGCGGACGATTTACCGCGACGTCGACGCACTTTGCGCCGCGGGCGTTCCGGTCTACGCAGAACGCGGATCCACAGGCGGCATCGTACTAGCCGACGGCTATCGGCGCGCCCTCATGAATTTCAGCGAGGACGAGGTACGCGCGCTCTTTATCTCGGGCGCGAGCCCCCTGGCCGATCTCGGGCTCGAGCACGGGCTGAACCAGGCGTTGGAAAAGCTGCGCGGGGGGCTGGCCGACGTACACCGGCGCGCGGCCGACAAGTCGCGCTCGCGGATCCACGTCGATCAGCGCCGTTGGAATCAACCCGAGCCTCCGCGCGATTTGCTTACCGCATTGCGACGCGCCGTGTGGGACGACCGTCGCGTGCGGATTCGCTACGAAGATCGCAATCGCAAGGCGACGCTGCGTAGCGTCGATCCTATGGGCTTGGTGTCGAAAGCCGGCGTCTGGTATCTCGTCGCCCGATCCGAGGGCGAGCTGCGCAGCTTTCGCGTGGAGCGCATTCGGCGCGCGCAGGAACTCACCGAGCGATTCGACCGCCCGGCGGATTTCGATCTGGAACGATACTGGGCCGATTCGTCGGCTCGCTTCTCCGAAGTTTCGCGCGGTTACGATTGCGTGGTAACGCTTCGCGCGCGCAATGAATCGCTCGAGAACCTTACCTACTACTGGCCTGCAGAGATCGTCGAACGAGGCGCGAGCGAGTCGCTGATTCGCGTGACGTTTCCGGGAAAGGAAGTCGCGCTTTTCCAGGCCCTGGCATGGGCGGAGATGGCTACGCTGGTCGAGCCCGCCGCACTCTGCGAAGAGATCGTGCGGCGGGCGCAGCTGGCACTACGGCGTTACGACTTGCGCTGATGGATGATGATGGCGTTGCCTTCCGGATCTTGGCCGAAGGACATGAAGCACACGGGTGACTCCATGATGTCGCTGAGCTCGAGTCCGCGACCGCGGTAGTGCTCGACTGCCGCCTTCGCGTCGTCGACGGCAAACATTACTGCGCCGCCGGTCGCGCCGTCGTCGGGCTTCCAGACGCCGAACGTCGAGCCGTCGGCCAGGGTGAACTCTGCGCCGCGCCCTTGGTCGTCGATCTCCGTTGGCTGTATTCCGAGCACGTCGCGGTAAAAGGCGATCGCCGCCTGAGGATCGCGAACCAAATACGCCGCGATGTCCATACCTTTGATCATCGTCTTCTCCCTAAAGTTGTTTGGTAATGAGCCGAGCATATCCGACAATATATGACATAATATGTCATGATTACCGTAGGTGCCGGGCAGGGGCCCAGATCTAGAGCATTACGCGGCGGAAGTCGGCAAGCAATTCAGCCACGTAAACGAGAAAGCGGGCCGCGCCGGCGCCGTCGACGACGCGGTGGTCGTAGCTGACGCTAATGGGCAGGATCAGGCGCGGTACGAACGTCTTTCCGTCCCAAACCGGCTTGGTAGCCGTTCGGGTCGCTCCGAGAATTGCGACTTCGGGCGCGTTGACGATTTGCGTGAACGCGGTACCGCCGATGCCGCCGATCGAGGAGATCGTAAAGGTGCCGCCTTGCATGTGCGCCAGCGTCAGTTTACCTTCGCGCGCTGTACCGGCAAGGTCTTGCGCCTCGCGCGCGATCTCGATCAAGCCTTTGGCTTCCGCGTTCTTAATGACCGGAACGATGAGACCGCCGGGTGTGTCGGCAGCAAAGCCGATGTTGTAATACTGCTTGACGACGAGCTCGTCGCCGTCGAGTGAAGCGTTGAACTCCGGGAAGCGTTGCAGTGCAGCAACGCAGGCTCTGATGAGAAATGCCAGCATCGTCAGTTTCGGGCCGCCCGATTTGGCTTGCTGGGCGTTGACTTCGCTGCGCAGCTCTTCGATTGAGGTAACGTCGGCTTCGTCGTAGTTGGTAATGTGCGGAATCTGCAGCCAGTTGCGATGCAGATTCGGACCGGAAAGTTTTTTGATGCGCGACAGCGGTTTGCGTTCGACGGCGCCGTATTGGGCGAAATCCACCTTCGGCCATGCCGGCAGGTTAGCAAACGGGCCGGGGGCGCCGCCACCACCGCCCGGGCGCAGCGATTGCTTGACGAACTCTTGCACGTCTTCGCGGGTGACGCGGCCGTTTGGACCGCTTCCCCGCAGCGCGCTCAGTTCGACGCCGAGCTCGCGAGCAAAGCGGCGAATCGCCGGACTCGCGTGCACCGGACTCCCGACCGATGGCGCCGGCCCCGGCACCCCCGATGAAGGCGATGTGGCGGGCGGCGATGGTTTCGCCGCCGGCGGCTCGGCAGCAGCGGGCGGTGCGGGCGCCCCCCCTTCGGCCGTTCCGATTACGAGAATCGCTGCGCCTTGCGAGACTCTGTCGCCGACCTTTACTTTGACCTCTTGAACGACGCCGTCGGTCTCGGCCGGCACTTCCATCGACGCTTTTTCGCTCTCGAGCGTTATGAGCGAGTCGTTCTTTTTGACGCGATCTCCGGGTTTGACCAAAACTTCGATTACCGGAACGTCTTTGAAATCGCCGATGTCCGGCACGCGTACCTCGACCGTCGCGCCGGTCGTTGCAGCAGGCGGCGTTGCAGCAGGCGGCGGTGCGGAAGGCGTAGGCGACATCGCCGGCTGTGCGGCGACGGACGCGCCGGTGCTCAGCACGAGAAGCGGCGACCCTTGCGAGACTTTATCTCCGACCTTTACCTTGACGTCTCGTACGACGCCGTCGGTCTCGGCCGGTACTTCCATCGATGCTTTTTCGCTCTCCAACGTGACGAGCGAATCGTTCTTCTTGACGCTATCTCCATTCTTAACGAGAACCTCGATGACGGGAACGTCTTTGAAGTCGCCGATGTCGGGAACGCGTACCTCGATCTCGCTCATCTCGCCCTTCTACACGGTGATCGGGTTGGCTTTATTGGGATCGATGCCGTATTTCGCGACGGCTTTTGCAACGGTCGATGCCGGAAGCTCGCCTTCATCGGCTAGCGCGCGCAATGCGGCAATAGTAACAAAGTGCCGGTCGACCTCGAAGAACTCGCGCAGTTTGCGCCGGAAGTCGCTGCGCCCGTAACCATCGGTTCCCAGCGCGACGTAGCGCCGTCCGACGAATGGTTGGATCTGCTGGGCGAAGGTGCGGACGTAATCGGTCGAGGCAACTCCCGGACCGCGGCGGCCGCGCAGGCACTCCTCGACGTAGGACGCTTTGGGCGCCTCGTCGGCGTGCAGCATGTTCCACCGCTGTGCGGCAACGCCGTCGCGCTGCAGCTCGTTGAAGCTGGTGACGGCCCAAACGTCGCTCTGCACGTTCCAGTCGTTGGCCAGAAGGTCGGCCGCGGCGGTGACTTCCCGCAGAATCGCGCCCGAGCCAAAGAGCTGCACGTGCGGCACCTTTTCGTTGCTGGAATCGGCGCTTTGCATCAGATACATACCGCGAAGGATGCCCTCGCGCGCGTCTGGGGGCATTGCCGGATGCGGATAGTTCTCGTTCATCAACGTGATGTAGTAGAAGGCGTCTTCCTGATCCGACAGCATTCGCTTGAGGCCGTCTTGAACGATCACGGCGAGTTCGTAACCGTAGGTTGGATCGAAGCTGCGGCAGTTGGGAATGAACGATGCCGCGACTTGACTCTGCCCATCTTCGTGCTGAAGGCCTTCGCCGTTGAGCGTCGTGCGGCCTGAGGTCGCGCCGAGCAGGAAGCCACGCGTCCGGCTGTCGCCGGCCGCCCAGATCAAGTCGCCGACGCGCTGGAAACCGAACATCGAGTAGAAGATATAGAACGGAATCATCGGCAAGTCGTGATTCGAGTACGACGTGCCGGCGGCGATCCACGACGAGAGCGCACCAGCCTCGTTGATGCCCTCCTGCAGAATCTGTCCCAGCTTATCTTCGCGATACCACATCAGCTGTTCGGCATCTTGCGGACGATAGAGCTGGCCGACCGACGAGTAGATGCCCAGCTGGCGGAACATGCCCTCCATTCCGAACGTTCGTGACTCGTCGGCGACGATCGGCACGACGCGCGCGCCGACCGTATGGTCGCGCGCGACGGCGTTGAGGATTCGCACGAACGACATCGTCGTCGAGATGGCGCGATCGCCGCTGCCTTGCAGCTGCGCATCGAAGACCGAGAGTTCCGGAACGGCCAGCGACCCCGACTTGCGCCGCCGCTGAGGCAGGCTGCCCAGCGCGCGAATGCGCTCCTGCAAATAATGCATGTCGTCGCTGTCGGCCGGGGGCTTGAAGAAAGGAATTTTCTCGCCGCCGATCGCCGCATCGGAGATGGGCAGAGCGAAGCGATCGCGGAAAGTCCGCATGGCTTCGACTTCCATCTTCTTGGCTTGATGCGCGATGTTCTGGGCTTCGCCGGCTTCGCCCATACCGTAGCCTTTGATGGTTTTGGCCAGCACGACCGTGGGCTGGCTGCGATGCTCGAAGGCAGCTTTGTAGGCGGCATAAACCTTGAGC
>DATAPM010000400.1:0-18520 GCA_036265225.1 Vulcanimicrobiaceae bacterium | reverse complement strand
GGGCGCGCCAGAACTCGCCGCGGTTAAAGACGCGCGCGAAGCCCTGCAGCAACGATGGAATCACGGGACTTTCTTCGATAACGGTCGCATACATGGCAAAGGTCAGCGCAACAAAGAGCGGCGCCAACAGGGGTACCATGGCGACGAAGACGATGATGAAACCGACAAAGCCGAACCAAAAGGCAAAGGCAGCCGAAGCCGCCGAGAGCGCCGCGATGACGAAAACGACGGCAACGATGATGAGAATTGCCGCCACGTACCAGCCGACCAAAACGAGAAACTCGACGAACATGAGCGCGAGTATCTGCGACCAGCGCTGCAGCACAACCTGATAGCATGCGCGGAAGTCGACGGGCCGGCTGCGGTAGAGCCGCGCGACGCCTACGGCCACGGCGTTGAGCGAGAACGGCCAAATCAAATACACCAAGAGGATCGTGACGACCATCAGTACGATCGTGGCCGGCGACTCGTACATATTTGGAAGATTTGGCGGCGCCGTGTGACCGGGACTAGTCAATATCTTGAGAATCGCGTCGAACTGCGGCTGTGCCGCGCGGTCGAGATAGTACTGCAGGATTGCGAGCGGCAAGACCAAGACCATGACGATCGCCGCGAACGGGACAAAGTTACGGATATATAGCGTAACCGCCCGGTCGAAAATCTCGCCGAATCCCAGGGGGCGAAGCTCCATCGAAATGCGCCTTCTTGCTCGGCTCCGATAAACCCCTGCCGGCGGCCGCGCGCGACCGCCGGCAAGTTCCGCTAGTACGTCGTGGGATAGACGTTGTCGACGATGTGCGTGTGCGACCCGGACAGGATTCTCGCGGGTGCGACGTTCCCGTTTGCGTTGGAGCCGAAAACGATCAGCGAGAACTTCAGCTGCGAGATGTTGATGGCGTTAGTGCAGTAGATGCTGCCGTTGGAATCGGTGCCGACCGTCGTAACGTCGGCGATCGTTGTGTTGCTCCCTTTAATCGTTGCGGCGGGCGAAACGTTCCCGTGCGCTCCGGCCGCGAAAACCTCGATCGAACCGCCGTTGGGAACGATGATGCGGTCGTGCTTGTCGAGGACGACGTTGGTGACTCCCAAAAGCTTCGTGTGACTGCCGCCGATGGTGGCAATCGGCGCCACATTGCCGCCGGCGAGCGCCGCGAACTCTTCGATCGGGGCCGCGTCGTCGTGACCTTGGGCGACGTAAAGGTGACCCTGCGAATCGAACGCCATGCCGTACGGCTGCACGAATCCCGTCGACGTGCCGGCGATCGTGCGAATCGGCGCAGCATTGCCGCTCGCGCCGGCCGCGAAGACGAAGATTGCTTTCGCCAAATAGTCGGAAACGTAGAGATTGCCCGAGGAATCGACAGCTAACCCTCCCGTGCTTTGAATCGGCACGTTCGATCCGGCTAACGTTTGCGGGGCCGTGTTGCCGTTTGAGCCCTTGGGAAAGATGAGGATGCGGTGGTCCTGATAAGCGCCGTTGGCAACGAAGAGTTTTCCCGAGCTCCGGTCGATCGCCAATGCATCTGGCTGATTGAGCTTGGTCTTCGATCCTGAGACGACGACCGAGGGCGTCGCGTTGCCGTTTGCGCTCAGAAGAAAGCCGACGATCTGGTTGAGGTAGAACGAGACGGAATAAGTGAGTTGGCTGCTGTCGGGCCGGCTCGAGTAGGCCGCGCCCGGAGCGGTGGGGGTGGTAGCTGGTGTCGGAATGAGGCCGGCGCCGAAGTGCGCGGCGCTGCAGGCGCTCAATAATGCCGCAAGCGCGAGCAGCGCCGCCGGGCGGCAAAGTAGGGGAAGATCGTTCATCGGAAAGCTCCTTATTTGGTGACTGGTGGTGAACAGCCACCATCCTAGCCACCGGGCCGTCCGCCAACGTCCGGCAAACGTTCTAGAGCAGCGATCGCGTCTCGCGCGCCTCTTCCAGCGCTCGCTCGAGAGTAATGCTCTTACCGATGCTCCACTGCGCGTCGAAGGCCTCGGCACCGAGCTTTGCCCGCACGGCGTCGACCTCGGTTTCGTAATCGGCGCGCTCCGCCGGGAAGAGCGGCGAGCCGATCGCACGACGTAAGGCGTCGGCAGCACCGAAAAGGCGCGCACCGCGTGCAGCGTCACCGGCAGCGGCGATGACGGGCGCTAAATCCTCGAGCGTCTTAGCCAGCGCCGCTTTGTTCGGCATTGAGTCGAGCAGAGCAAGCGCTTCGTGGAAATACCCCAGCGCGCGCTGCGTCTCTCCGCGCCGGTGCGCCACCGCGCCGAGATTTTCCAGCGAATAATGAACGCTGCCCAGATTCCCCACGGCCCTCTGCATTCTTAGACACTCGGTAAAGAGCTCGTCGGCGCGGTCGTAGTTCTTCTGTGCCGCCGCGACGAGTCCGATTTTGGTGAGGGCATGCGCTAGGCCCGACTCGTGACCCAGCCGGCGATAGATGGCCACGCTTTCCTCGCCCAACGAGCCCGCGCGCGCAAGGTCGTTGCGGCTAAAGGCAATGGACGAGAGATTTGAGAGCGAGGTGGCGATGCCGGCATCGTCGTGCAGCCGCCGTCGAATCGTCAAGCTCTCCTCGTGGGCCGCGTTAGCACGATCGTACTGGCCGCGAAACTGCATGATGATTCCCAACGACGTCAGTGAGGCGCCGAGTCCGGCATCGTCGCCGCCGGCACGCTGCAGGGCGATCGCTTCTTCGCACGATTCTAGTGCTTCGTCGAAGTTGCCCAGCGCCGAGAGCAGCACGACGTTGGCGCGGAGCACTCTTCCATAGAGAACGTCGGAAGCGCTCTGAGGCGACGCCGCGCGCAACTGCAAAAAGCGGCGCACCCATCCGAGTCCTTCGGTGAGATGTCCGTGCAGCCACCAGAAACGCCACGACGCGGCAGTAAGACGTAAACCCAAGAGCGTTTCGTCGCGGCGCGCGGCGTACTGCAGGGCCGCGCGGATATTAGCGTGCTCGCGTTCGAAGCGCGCCAGCCATCGGCCCTGACTCGCGCCGGAGAGCTCGCGCTCCGCCTTTTCGACGAAGGCCAGTACCGAGTCGGCGTGGCGCCGCGCGACCTCGTCGAGCTCGCCGCTTTCGCCCAAGCGCTCCACTGCGAACTCGCGCAACATCTCGAGCATGGAAAGGCGCGGCTCGCCTTCGGCGTCCTCATCGAGCGCCAGCATGTTCTTATCTACCAGCGAGGCGAGGCGGAAGAGAATCGAGGGTTCGCCATTGGTTCCCGACTCGCCGACGATTGCAGCTGCCGCTTCGAGCGTGCCGCCGCCATGCAGCACGCCCAGCCGGCGGAAACATCGCTGCTCGTCCCCCGAGAGCAGATCGTAACTCCACGCGATAGCGCCGTGCATCGTTTGTTGGCGTTGCGGGCGATCGACGGCGCCGTCGCCGAGCAAAGGCAGCCGTCGCTCGAGACGCGCGGCAAGCGCTCTGGGCGAAAGCAGCAGAAGGCGGGGAGCGGCCAGCTCGAGGGCGAGTGGCAACCCCTCGAGATGATCGACGATGGTCTCGATTGCGCCCGCGTTCTCCGCCGTCAGTTCAAAGTCGGGCTTTACCATTCGCGCACGCTGCGTAAAGAGCGCCGCCGCCGCCGTTCCGTCGAGCGGACGAACCGCGTAAACGTATTCGGCGCGCAGGCGCAGCGCCTCGCGACTCGTCGCCAAGATCGCAAGGCGTGGACACGCGGCGAGCACCTCTGCGATCCACGTTGCCGCGGGCGTCAGATGCTCGAGATTGTCGAGAACGATCAGCGCACCGCGATCGCGCAGATACGTCGCGACGGTCTCACTCGCGCTCGCCTCGGCCGACTCACGGATCCGCAACGCGCGCGCTACGGCGGCCGGAACCAGCGCCGGCTCCTCGATTTGCGCGAGCTCGACGACCGCCTCACCCAGTTCGTAAGCACCGGCGCGTTCGGCGGCTACGTGCATCGCTAAGCTCGTCTTTCCAACGCCGGCCGGACCGACCAGCGTCACGAGTCGTGCTCCGCCCGTCGAGAGCATCTCGACGAGACGTGCGACGTCGGCGTCGCGGCCGACAAGGGGTGGCGGCCGAAGCGCGGGCTCGGTAACCGCCGGGCCGCTCTGCCGCGGCACGGGTCTGCGCGCGGCCTCCACGAGTCGAGCCCGATCGTCTGAAGTAAGCGCCAATGCCTCCGCCAGCAGCATTACGGTCACCAAACGGGGCGTGCGGGCAGAACCGGTCTCGATGTCGCTGACGGTGCGTGTAGAAAGGCCCGAGCGTTCGGCCAGCGTCTCTTGCGAGAGCAGAGCGGCCGCCCGGAACACGCGCAATAACTCCGCGAGCGGCTCGCTCACGCTCGTGCCCTCCGCCGAAAATGTGAGTTGCTTCGTGGTGCCGGCCGCGGCGCCGGTTCACAATGGAAGCCATGAGAACCCTCCATCCTCACCCAGTCGAGTCGGCCATCGCGCAACCGCTCACCGAAGCGCTGATCGGCGAGGCCGGCATCAGGCCCGGAATGCGCGTTTTGGTCCTCGGAAGCCGTTTGGCCGAAATCGCGCCGCTCATAGCCGAACGCGTCGGGAGCGACGGCTGGGTGATCGCCGCCGCGCGAGATCCGCGGACCGTCGCCGAGGCGCAACGGTGTGCTGCGGAGGAGGGCTTCGATCGCATCGAGTTTCGCAGCCAAGCCTTGGGCCAAATCCGGATGGAACGCCCGCTCGATGCCGTATTCGGGCGCTTCTTTTTGATGCACGAACCCGATCCGGTTCGCGCCGTTCAGTGCGCGGCCGCCATGGTGCGCGAAGGCGGCCGCGTCGCGTTCCAGGAGTGGCATTATCGCTCGATTCTTTGGACGGAGACCGCCGACTGGCCGCATCTGCCGCTCTATCAAAAGTTCGCGCGTTGCACGATCGAAGGCCTGCGCCGTCGCGGCACGCACGCGGATATCGGTTTAAACCTCATTAACGTTTTTGCCGCCGCCGGACTCCGCCGGGCAGCCGCGCGAATCGATCTTCGCGCGCTCGGCGACGACGCGGCCTTTGAATACCGCTATTTCGAGGAGACTCTGCGTGAGCTGCTGCCCGAGTCGTGCGCGGTGGAGATCGAGGGCTTCGCGCAACGCCTCAACGCTGCGACCTCCGCGACGCGCGGACACGTCTTCCTACCGCTGCAAGTCGGCGTCTGGGCGCGAGTACCGGCAGACGTCTAGAGCCCTTGGTTTGTTCCCCGTTGCCGGACCGGTTTAGGCTTAGCCGATTGTGGATAAAAAGACGCCAGTGCGCTCGATCGATGCTCCGGCCGAGCGTTTTCGGCGCGCCCTCCGCGTGCTGGTGGATGCGGGCCGCGCGCTAACGCTCTGCGCCGACGTACATGAAGCTCTGCGACAGGTTGCCGCCGCGGTCGTCGCCGAGCTTGCAGAGCATTGCGCAATTGAGATCGGCGTTAGCGTTGCCGAGGGCGTGCGGTTTCGCGTAGAGGCCGGACGCGCGCTGGATCGCTCCGCGAGCGGCGCATTACTCGAAGAGCCGCTGAGCGATGGGCGGGCAAATTTTGGGACGATTGCCTGCGCTACGTCCGATCCCGGCGGTTTTGACGACATCGCGCGCGAAACGCTCCGCGTCCTCTCGACCGAGCTGGGCGTGATCCTCGCCGCACAGAAGCTGACGCGCCGCGAGCATCGCGTCGCCGACCGCCTGCAGCGTGCGCTACTTCCCGGTCAGCTCCCCGTGGTTCCGGGGGCAGAGTTTCACGCTTCCTGTCGCCCAGCGAGCGATGAGGCCGAAATCGGCGGCGATTGGTTCGATGCGTTCGAGCTGCCCGGCTCTCGCGTTGCGATTTCGGTCGGCGACGTCGCCGGGCACGGCTTGGATGCAGCCGTGATTATGGGCGAGATCCGTCAGGCGATCCGGACGGCAGCGGCCGGAGCGACCAGCCCAGCCGCCGTCCTCGACTACGTCAACCGCTCGATTGCGTTACGCGATTCCATCGGCATGGTCACGGCGATCTTTGGAATCTACGAGCCCACTACGGGCACGCTCTCCTATTCAGTCGCTGGACATCCGCCGCCGCTGCTTGCGTTTCGCAACGGCATGATCCGCGCTCTTCCCAGCGGGACGCTGCCGCTGGGCTGCACGGAGGAGCTCGGCGCGCGCGACTGGACCTTCACGCTGCCGGCTGGTGCGCGGGTAATCTTCTATACTGATGGATTGATCGAAAACGATCGCAACATCACCGACGGCGAGAAGCGGCTGGTGGGCGCGGCACGGAGCATGAGCGGTGAAGCGACCGGCGATGACACGAACTTCGATCCGGCGCACGCCCTGCAGGAGCTCACTTTCAAGAATGGTTCAAACCGCGACGACGCCGCGGTGCTCGTTCTTACGCGGCATTCGGCCGTTCGCGACTACTTTTTCTCCGCGGTGCCGGTGGTCTCGGCGATCACGCGAGCGATCGTCGCCGACGAGCTCGATGCCAACGATGTGCCCAGCCCGCGACGCTCCGGCATTCTCGTTGCGCTCGGTGAAGCCGTCGCCAATGCCGTCGAACACGCCTACCGCGAGGCGGCTCCGGGGCTGATTCATCTCGGCGTATCGAGCGAACGCGACCAGCTCGTCTTGACGGTCGAGGATTTTGGGCGCTGGCGCCCCTTCGTGCGACGCGAGGAGCGCGGCCGCGGTTTCGAGCTGATGCACGCCTTCATGGACGGCGTGCAGATTCGTTCCACGCGCGAATCGACGAGTATCGTGCTCAAGGCTCGCGTGCACGAGCCGGCGTCGGCCTAAGACGCGAGTAACCGTTAGAACCGGTACGCGTTACCTCGCGAGATAAAAAAACCGTGCCCGTCACCGTTCTTGCAGCGAAAACCCGCCGATGACGAGGAGCAGCTAAAGACGCCGCGCTTCCACGTTTGTCCGTAGGGCAGGACTTTGCCGTTTCCCAGCGCGGTGTCGCCGGCACAGACGATCGATGCAGCGCCGGTTTTGCGCAGCCAGAAGCCTTGGCCCCAGTCGAACTCGCAACTCTTCGGCATTGGCGGCAGCGGTTTAACGCCGTCTCTAACGTCGCAGCGTAAGTCACCGTGGTCGGGGACGTAGGCGCATCCGATGTTGCCGGTTGGCGAACGAAAGAAGTTAGCGTCGTCCGCGCGGGCGGGCGAAGCGGCAAGCCCCGTGCCCGACAAAAACGCAGCGCACAACAATAAGCGTAGAAACAATTTCATAACGGCAACCACTCCGAGTTAAGACAATCGTTGAGGTTCAGAAGGTCCGTACGATTCGGTGCGCTTGTACCGAGCTTGTTGCTGCAGATGCCTTGGAGGTCGCGCGCGAGGACCGAGTTCACGCCGCCCACCAAGTTATTGTAGGCATCGCGCTTGGACTTGTCGGTAGCAACGGCCGGGTCGTCAACCATTGAGAAGAGCATGATCAGACTGCTGCCGACGACGAAGGCGCTTCCAACGGCCCGGCTCCCGTAGTGCATGTTCAATGCGTTAAGGATGATCGTTCTGGAAGCCATCGGGTCCGACCAATCGTCGCTGCGCTTAGCTTTGTTGGGGTCTAAGGGCCAGTCGATCTGCATTTCCAGCAGCGTGTCGAGCATCGGATTGAGCAGCTTGAAGTCGGAGTTCGCCAGCGTCTCCGGGCAGTGAGCGTACGGACTCTTTTGCTCGCAGAGCTGAAGACGTTCGTAGTCTTGCCCGAGCATATAACCGCCAAAGAGCATCTTCTTATGCTGCGCCGCATTGGCTTGATTGTAGTTATAGAGACTAAAGACCAGCGCGGTCGCCGCGACGAGGAGATTGAGAAGGTCGGCCGGTTTAACGCCCCATCGGCTCAGCACGGCACCGCTGTGGAGAGGGGTGACGTCGAGGTGGGGCACGGCGTCGGGGTCGGGCTATTCGCCGCCCGCACCCACGGCGAGTCCACCAGTGCGCCCACCATTAAGCCGCAAGTAAAGAGGAAGAGCCAAAGGATTTTCATTCTTCCATACCTCGATTGATGATGCGAGCCAGTATTCGGCGGGTTAGCGGCCGGGCCCCGGTCTGGACGTTTTCGTGCGCCCGATTCGCTAGGATGGCCTCATGATCGCCACAGATGAGACCCTCCACGTTACGTTCCTCACGGCTTTGGCACTGGTCGTTGGTAGCGTTGATGCCGGAAGGGTGCGCCGGGCTGCCAAGCGGCGGCGCAGTAGTGTCGGCGCCTCGATTCGCCGCCTCGTCGCGGCCAGCTCCGGGGGAACTGAGGTTCGCCGGGTGTCCGAACCTTCTGACGATTCCCGATCAGATAGCCCGCCCGGCCAATGCTGAGTGGCAAAGCCTCGCCGCTACTGGCGGCACCGATCGAACGGAACTTGAAATTCTTGGAGGCCGACAACTGCCAAGGGGCCGCTTACATTGACTTGATTCGCGCATAGCGCGCGAGATCGGACGGCAGGCCTGCCAACATTTCTCGGAGGTTCAAGCGGGCGTTCCGCTCTTGAGGGGCCACTTGGCGAATCATTTCCGGAAGTTCGTTCCACACCGGCGGCTCGTTGGACACTTCGCGCAGGCGATTGTAGCGTACCAAATCCGAAACAGCGCTTCGCACAACCCGCGCGGTTAAGAGCCCGGCGGCGGCCAATGCGAGCAGCGACAAGATCCGTGCGTTTGGTTTCATCAATCTTCGATTTGCTTACCCGCTATCGCTTGCGACGTAACGGCTTGGCCGCTTTGGAGCGCCTTTGCTACGGTCAACGCCAGCGGGCGCGAGCAACCAAGGGTGCCGGCGCTACGCTGAGAAGTTAAAATGTATGATCAAAGCCGTGATGCAAAGCCTTTCTCTCTTGCTCGCCGCGTCGGTGCTGGCAGCCGCATCGCCCGCGCCGTCAAACGCTGACGCCGCGTACATTGCCCTAGCGCAGAACTACTATACCGAAAGCTTCGCCCTGAGCCCGATCTACGCGACCGAGCTGGGCGTGCACGACTACGACAGCCGGATCGGGGACTTCTCGGCGCGGGGCATCGCCAAAGGGCTCGACCTCGATCGCACCTATCTCGCCAAGCTTGTCTCGATTGATCCCGCCGCGCTATCGCCAAGCGTTGCCCTCGACCGCACGCTGCTCGAATACTCGTTGCGCGACGACCTGCTGCTCAACGACACACTGGCGCAGTGGCGCCACAATCCGGACGACTACACGCAGGCAGCCAGCGGCGCCGTTTTCACCGTCATGAGCAAAGACTACGCTCCGCTTGCTCGGCGCATGCAATATGCGATCGACCGCGAGAGACTCATTCCGCCGATGCTGCAGCAGGCCAAGGCAAATATTACGACCGTAGACGCCGTCACGCAGCGCATCGCCGCCGCCGACGCGGCCGGCTCGGTCGACTTCTTCAAGTCGTCGGTTCCGCTGGCGTTCGCATCGGTGAAGAACGCCCAGCTTCAGAGCGACCTCAAGGCGGCCAATGCGGCGGTGATGTCCGCCATGAGCGCTTATGCCGCCTGGATCAAGACGCTCAAACCGAGCGGGACCTTTGCGATCGGCGCCGATGCGTACAAGCAGCGCCTCCTTTATGAAGACGCACTGGACATGCCCCTGAATCGGTACTTGGCCGTCGGCGAAAAAGCACTTGACCAAACGCGCGAGCAGTTTGTCGCGACTGCCCGAAAGATCAACTCGAAGGCGACTCCCTTGCAAGTCTACCTTTCGATAACGCGGATACACCCGAAGCCAAGCGCGCTGCTCGCCACGGCACAACGCGACTTGACGCGACTGAGGGCCTTCGTCGAGACAAGGCACATCGTCACGCTTCCCGCCGACGCCAACATCAAGGTTATCGAAACTCCGGCCTTCGAGCGCACCACGACGAGCGCGGCCGAGAACTCGCCCGGTCCTTTGGAAACGGTAGCGACCCAGTCGTTTTACTACGTCACGCCCGCCGACCCAACGCTTTCGCGCGCCGAACAAGAGCAGTTCCTGGCGCAGTTCAACGACTTCGAGTTTCCGATCATCTCGGCACACGAAGTCTACCCCGGACACTTCACCAACTTCGCGATCGACCGGGGATTGAATCTAAGCCTCACGCGAAAGCTTTCGCAGAGCTCGGAGTTCGCCGAGGGCTGGGCGCACTACAGCGAACAGATGATGGTCGACGAAGGTTGGGGCAACGGCGATCCTCGCGTTCGCCTAGCGCAGCTCGACGAAGCGCTTTTGCGAGAGTGCCGTTACGTCGTCGGCGTAAAGATGCACACGCAAGGCATGAGCATCGAACAGGCGGAGCGCCTTTTCACCGACCGGTGTTTTCAAACTCGTCAAGTCGCCATCGAAGAATCGCTGCGGGGGACGCAGGATCCGATGTACGGTTACTATACGCTCGGCAAGCTGATGATCCTCAAGCTCCGTAGCGACTATAGGCGCAAGCTCGGAAGCGCCTACACGCTGGAGAAGTTCCACGACGAACTGCTCTCGCGTGGAGACCCGCCCTTGCCGCTCTTGCGACCGTTCATTTTGGGGAGCGACGACGACGGGAAGCCGCTTTAATCTTAGCTCTTCTTCTTTTCGGTAATGGCTTTGGCCACGATCAACGCGATCGCTCCCCCCGGCACGACCAGATTGAGCGTTTCCGCACCGATGTCGAAGAGCGTCTCGGGCTTGAGTAATTTTTGCACCGCCGCCATTGCGGCGTGCGGTTGCGTTTGGAGCTCACCCGTGACCGCGTCGACCGCCAGGTCTACCGTCTTGTTCTTCGATCCCCACACGCATTTGAAGTTGAACGTCGGCCGCAGGTAGAGGTCGACGCAGGCAACTTCGACCTTCTCCTCTTTTACGGTATCGGCATCGGCCGGACGAAGATCTTCGCCCAAGAGCGTTCGAATAACCGACGATGCGCGCACGGTAGGCGCGACGATCTTCGCGCCTTCGGGCGAGAAGTCGTTGAGATTGACCGGCGTCGCGCGTGCCTTGAGATAAGGCTGTGCGTTGGCCGGTTGATCGGTCAGCGCGTCGAGCCAGACCTCTCGCTGCTCGTCTCGCTCGCAATGTTCGATGACCGGAACGTCTATAGCGCCGGAGGCGACGGGGTATTCGGCTTCGCCCACGGTAACCGCCGCCACGTGCTTGGTTTTGATCGGCACCTTGTACGACTCGGTCCGATCGTAGAGGAAACGAAGGTGGGCCTTGGCGTGCCAGACCGGGAGGTACCAGAGCCCTTGATCCGAGATGGTGATGTCGTCTTCTTTGGGGCGCGAAAAGAGGCGCGACAAGGTACCGAAGGCCGAAACCTTGTGAGCGCTGGCGCGGCCCCGCGCTTCCTCTGCCGTAATCACCGGCTCGAAGTAGAAGGCGCCTTTCTCGGCAATTACGATCTCCATGCGATTCCGTTCGCCCGCAGGTGCCTACGTCACTGCGTGGGCGAGGCTAAACACCTCCGTGCGTAAAAAGTGCCAGGACGAGCCCGACTAATGCTCCCGCGCCGACGAGCGCCGGCTCCGGGACCTTCCATTTCGAAAGCAAGACCGCGAGCGCTCCGACGAATACGATCGTGCCGAATGGATCGTGGATCGTGCTGCGAGCCACCAAGAACGAAGTCCCCAGCAGCACACCGACAACGGCCACGGTAATCCCGCGAACGAATCCCTGGAGGCGGCCGTTGCTGCGGTAACGGCGCAGAAGCGGGGTGCCGAGCAGCACGAAGATCAGCGACGGCGTGAAGATGCCGACCGTTGCAACGAGCGCGCCGGCCCAGCTATGATTGAGATATCCGACGAACGTGGCGGTGATTACGACGGGACCGGGAGATACGATTCCCACCGCGACGGCATCGAGGAATGCCTGGTTCGACAGCCAGTGGTATTGATCGACGACGTAGGCTTTTAGGAATGGGACTACGACGAGGCCGCTGCCAAAAACGAGCAACCCCGTCTTGAAAAAGAACCAGAACAGTTTCGGCAGCGCAACAATCGGATAGACGCCGGCGACGATGGGCGCGACCGATCGCAGGCGAACGTCGCGAGGGCGCGACGGCGGAGGCGGACCGTCGCGAGCGCGGGCCGGCCGGTAGAAAATGACGATGCCCAATGCGCCCGCGAGCAGAAAGAGCGCCACGAGTTCCTGCTGCACGATCACCGTTATCGCACAAGCGACGACGGCAAAGACGTACGCCATCCACTCTCCGCGCAGCGTCTTGCGGCCGAGGTCCCAGCACGATCGCAAAATAATGGCGATGACCACGGGTCCTACACCGTAAAAAATTGCCTGCAACTGCCAGGTCGAGCCAAGACGTACGTAGAGTGCGGCGACTCCGACGACGATGAGGAACGGGGCGGCGGCAAAGGCGACCGCGACGCCGAGCGCTCCGATCAATCCATGTGTGACGAAGCCGCAATAGACGCCAAGCTGATAGGCAAGCGGTCCCGGGCATGCCGTAGCGATTGCCAGTCCTTCGTCGTATTCGTCGGCGCCGATCCAGCCGTAGTTTTCGACCAAGTCCCGCCGCATGTAGTTCGCCAGTGCAACGGGGCCGCCGAATCCCGTAAGTCCCAGGCGCAGGAAATAACCGACAAAGGCCCCGAGCGATACGTTGCGGCTCACATCATGCTGATGCGGCTGATGACGTTAGAGAAGTCGGAGTTATAGTCGTGGTTACCGACGAAAGCGGGCAGACCGTTTCGGCCGATGACCAACTTGGTCGGAATCACGTGGCTGTCGTCCTTCGTAAACCGGGCGTGAACGAAAACTTCGAGTAGATCGAAGCGATGGGTGGGAACGAAGAAGACGTCCCGAGCCTTTTCGTCGTCGCCCGGCTGTAACGGGAGATCCCTTTTCGTCGCCGGGTTGCCGAGCGACGTTATATAACCGTGTCCAAAAACCGGCATCCGCCGTGAGAGCCGATAGAAGGCTCCGTCGAGGTCGAGGCGGTCATCACGGCCACTCACCGGTTGCGGCTTATCGAGCGCCGAGATCCGCCGGCCGTAAACCCACACCGCATAACCGATGACGTGCGCCGGCACTTGGCCGACGTTGCGAATCTCCGTATCCAGCGTAACCGCAACCATTCCGTTATGCTCCACACCCTTGGTCATCGTGGCGTTGAACTCCACCTGCGGGCTCGTAAACGAAGGCTTGATCCGATTCTCGTAAGCGAAGACGTAAAACGCCCAGAGACCGGCCACCAGTATGGCGACGATCTCGACGAGATCGCGCGTGATGCGGATCCCGTGGGCGCCGTGATCGGGGTCGCGATTTGAAAAGATCAAGTTTCCGCCCGCTTTTTTCGGCCGGCAGTGTGCGGAACCTTCGCGCGTCCGGGGTAGTTGTAGCGGGATACTATGAAAGCGACCGTCTATCACGCAGCCCACGACGTCCGGCTGGAAACCGTGCCCGATCCCACCATCCAAGCCTCCGGGGATGCGATCGTTCGCGTTACGCGCGCCGCGATCTGCGGCTCCGACCTTTGGTTCTATCGCGGCGTCACCCAACCCGATCCCGGCAATCGCACCGGCCACGAGTTCGTCGGAGTCGTGCAAGAGGTAGGCGATGGAGTGCGCAGCGTTCGCCCTGGCGACGCCGTCATCGCGCCCTTCGCCTGGTGCGACGGCGTTTGCGAATTCTGCCGAAGTAATTTGCAGACATCGTGCGTCCACGGCGGATTCTTCGGAAGCGAAGGCCACGGCGGGCAGGCCGAGTTCGTCTCGGTACCATACGCCGACGGCACGCTAGTCAAGGTGCCGCAAACGATTCTCGACGACGCGAACAAGCAAAACGCCAGCGTCACGCTTTCCGACGTGATGTCGACGGGCCATCACGGTGTCGTCCGCGCCCAAACCGCGCAGGGTTCAACGATCGTCGTGATCGGAGACGGAGCGGTGGGCTTATGCGCGGTACTCTCGGCCGCGAAACTGGCCGGCGCCGAACGGATCATTGCCGTCGGACACAATCACAAACGGCTCGAGATCGCGCAGCGCTTTGGTGCCACGCAGATCTTCAACTCCCGCGACAAGGATGTCGAGGGCGAGATTCTCGAGCTAACCGGCGGCGGCGCCGCGCACGTCGTCGAGGCGGTCGGCAATCAGGAGAGTCTCGATCTTGCGGTGGGCGTGGCGCGCCCCGGCGGAACGGTAAGTTTTGTCGGCGTTCCGCACAACGTGAAGCTGCCGCGAATGGACGACATCTTTCACAACAATCTTTCGCTCGCCGGCGGCGTGGCGCCCGTTCGCGCCTACCTGCCGAGGCTCATCGCGAGCCTCGAAGCGGGAGAGATCGATCCGTCACCGGTGCTGGACCGCACCCTTCCGCTCGACCAGGTTGCCGAAGGTTACGAAGCGATGGACAAGCGTCACGCCATCAAGGTGTTGCTGGCGGTCTCCTAGTGGCCGCTGCCGGGCGTACCTTTTTGCGCGGCAAACGTATAGATGCCTCCGCGAATGGTCGCGCTGCCGTTCATCTTGTCCCCGTGCATCGTCCCGCGAAAGGTTACTTGCCGGATAATCAACGTCACGTTCCCATTGCTGAGGCCGCCGCTTACCGGAATATTGGTGCCGTTGGCAAACGGGCTGCCCGGCCGAATAGAGATGTCGGTATAGGCGCCGCTGATAACGCCGTCGCTGAAGTTGAGGTGCATTTGTCCTAGGTACGGGGTTTGTGACGAGTGCAGCGGATGGAATCCGATGACGTAGGGTACGTTGCGCGCGTTACTCTGCACCGCAACGGCGCGCACGTTCGAGGGAATTGCGACGGCAATCGCCACCGCAAGGCTAGCGAGAAAAATTCGACCGATCATCGTTCCTCCTTCCGCCGGGCAAGGCGATCCTCAGAGGGATGCCGTTTCGGTTCGCGGTAGCCGATACCATGTTGATTCAGCTCGCCGTCGCCGCCGTCGTGCTCGCCGCAGCGCAACCCGCGCAGACCGCCGCAGGCATTCCGCTCGACGCTGCTTGGAAGGTAACGATTTACGATCTCGCCCGCTCGAAGTTCCATCATCCGGGATGGGGCTGGCAGCATTCAGAGCGCAACTACCGCGTCGCGCTGGAGCTGGCCAAAGGCGACGGGCTGAGAGTCGATACCGACGTTCTTTTCGCGGCCGCGTTCCTGCACGATATGTCGGCCTTTATGCCCTGCAAAGATACTAAGCTCGAACACGGCGAGTGCGCCGCGGAACAGAGCGGCACGCTCCTGAGTGCGGCGGGCTTCCCTATGGAGAAGTTGCCGGCGGTCCAAGCGGCCGAGCGAGGCCACATGTACTACAGCGATCCCGGTACGCAGCCGGAAGCGATCGTTCTTCACGACGCGGACTCGCTCGACTTTCTCGGAAATATCGGCGCAGCGCGGATGATCTCGCTCACCGGCGAGGCCTCCGAGAGCTTCGCCCGCGCCGTCAAAACGCTTCGCACCTTCGTCCGCGACATTCCGCCGCGCCTCGTAACGAAGACGGCGCAACAAATGGGGGCGCTGCGCGCCGCTGAGCTCGCAAAGTTTCTCGACGCGCTCGACGCCGAGACGTTCGACGGGAAGGCAATGTAAACGCGCGGTGGAGCAACCGTGGCCCCGCGGGGCCGTACTTGTGCCGATTCTGTCCAACCCTCCGCACGGCGTCATCTTCGTCGAACGCGCGCAGCATTTGCGCCGTCACCCGGGCCAGATTGGATTTCCCGGCGGCATCGTCGACCCAAGCGACGGCGGCGATCCGCAGACGACGGCGCTACGGGAGGTTTTTGAGGAAATTGGCGTCGGCCCCGAGTTGGTGACGGTGGTCGGTCGTTTACCCGACCTCGAACAGGCGATGAACCGATTCGTCATCACTCCGATCGTCGGAGTGCTCGATGCAAAAACGAAATTCGCCGTTGACGGGGAGGAGATCGCCGGAGTCTTTGCCGTTCCGCTCGCCTCGATCCTTGCCCTCGGCTCGATCTACGAAGACGCAGATCCGAGCCGCCTGCGCGGCAAACCGATGTACGCGTTCGACCATGAAGGGCGGCACATTTGGGGCTTTACCGGTGGTGTACTCAAATATTTCGTCGACGCTTGGAACGAACCGGAGTCGGCGCTGCGCCGCGCCGTGAAAGCGGCGTGGCCAGAGGAGTTCGCGCGCGAGAATTAACGGTTCCGGTCAACGTCTTAACGGCCGGAGTGGTGACGCCCGAAGGGTGAGCCGTCAACCTAAAGCGGTGATCTCGCGATTGCTCGTGCCGGATCCGGGCAGCGCTCCGATGCTTACCGTCACCGGCGGCCTTCAGTATCCCGTCGGTGTCGCGCTGAGCCAGTAAGTGGGAACGGCGGCGTAGTATCCTACAGGCCTATGCCGCCTTCTCAAGTAGACGTTCTGATCGTTGGAGCGGGCCCGGTGGGCTTGTTCCTGGCAACCGAGTGCGCTCGGCGCGGCCTCACATATCGCATCGTCGAAAAAAATCCTACGCAGTCGACGCACTCCAAGGCGCTGGCGATCTTTCCACGGACTCTCGAAGTTTTCGACATGGCCGGCGTCGTCGAACCCTTTTTGCAGGCAGCCAACCGCGTCAACGCTCTCGGCATCTTCTCTCACGAGCACGAGCAAGGACACATCGATTTCCATCCGGCCGGGACGCCGTACCCGTTCGTGGGGATGGTGCCGCAAGATGCAACGGAGCGGCTCTTGGTGGAGCAGCTGCACGGCCGCGGCGGCGCGGTCGAGTACCAGACCACGTTGCTCTCGCTGCAACAGGACGGTGCGGGCGTGCGAGCCGTGGTGCAGCGCGGTGAGAATCTGGAAACGGTCGAAGCATCGTACCTCGTCGGTTGCGACGGCCCGCACAGTACGGTGCGGCACTCGCTCGGACTAGGGTTTGAAGGGGGCGATTACGCCGACACCTACCTGCTCGCCGACGCGATAACCAACGACGCTCTTCCGGCAAACGAGCTTCATCTTTGCGCGAACCGCCAAGGGCCACTCGCCCTTTTTCCGATGAGTGCGACGCGTTGGCGGATCATCGCCACCACGGCGGCGCCTGCCGGCGAAGAGCCCTCGCTCGACGCAGTCAACGCGATCGTCACCGAACGCGGGCCTAAGGGTATCGCGGCGCAATCGCTGTTGTGGTCCGGCTACTTCCGCATCCATCATCGCTGCGTCTCGCAGATGAGCTCTGGTCGCGTCTTTATTGCGGGCGATGCCGCGCACATCCACAGTCCGTTCGGCGGTCAGGGAATGAACACCGGACTCCAAGATGCGTGGAACCTGGCATGGAAACTCGACCTCGCGGTCCGGGGAGTGGCAACGGACGCACTACTCGCCAGCTACACGCCGGAGCGCCATCCAATCGTGCTCGACGTCATTAAAACGACCGACCTTTTGACCCGCGCTCTGGGATCGCACACGGCGGTAGCGTCGGGGATTCGCGACGCAATCATTCCCATCGTGACGCACATTCCGGCATTCACCGAGGCGTTTACCGAACGGCTCTCGGGGCTGACCAACGCATACAAGGGGAGTCCCATCGTTGATGGTGGGGGCCGGCGATATTTCGACGACTCGCTTGCGGGTGGAAAAACCATCGGGCGACGCTTCATCCTGATGGCCCCAGCCGGCGACGATGCTCTCGCGCAGGCAAACCAACTCGCTCTTAAGTTTTCCGACATGTTGGAAGTTCGCTCGAGCGCCGCCGGGGCGCTGCGTCTGGTGCGTCCCGACGGTTATCTCGCCTATGAAAACACCGTAACGCCAAGCGGTTTACCGCTGGTCGAGCAGGTGCTTCGCCGTCAGGTCCGATCAAGCGATGCCGGCCGCTAACGCCGCGATCGCGTGGTCCATCGCCTCGGTTCGCGCTTCCATGCCGGTAACGTTGTAGCGCGTCGCGATTTCGGACGCGGGCGTGTACGCAACGCTCACTACGCCGTTCTCTTCCCAGACGAGCAGCTTAAGCGGAAGATCGAGAGCGATCAGGGGCACCGCGTCCATGAGCGGCGTCCCACCCTTGGGGTTGCCGAAGAGAATTAGCGTCGTCGGCCGCAGGTTCAATCCTACGCTAGAAGCGGCGGCGGCTTGGTCGATGACGGCGAAGATCGCGTTGCCGGAATTCTCCGCCGCCTTGGTTAGCCGCGCGACGGTTTCCGAATAAGAGTAACGGCTTGTCGCGATCACGAGCCAGGAAACGTAAAACTGACGTGCTGCTCGATGGCGCGGTCGACTTCTTCGATAGGAATCAGCACCGTCGTCTTGCTGTGAACCATGCCGGAGGCCCGCACCGCGAACCCGATTGAGAGCGCGTCATCGACGCTCGGAAGCTCGATGATCAGAATTGCGTCTTCTTCTCCGAAGGCAAAGTAAAACGATTCGAGCTTCCCACCGAGCGACGCGACAAGCTCCTCGACAGCTTTGCGGCGCTGCGAACCATTGCTCTTGAGCAGTCCTTTAGTTCCTTCGGTGGTGTAATTGGCGTGAACCAAGAATTTGGGCATTATTACGTGCCTCCTTTCGCTCGGTCTCTATCCGTTCGACCACACCGGCACCTTCTGCTCGAACGGTACAACGGCGACCCGGACGACTCGCAACTCCAATGCCTCGGAGCACGGTCTAAGCGGCTATGAAGGATGCGCTCTATCGCTCGACGCTGGAGACACCCGTC
>DATAPM010000399.1:0-31296 GCA_036265225.1 Vulcanimicrobiaceae bacterium | reverse complement strand
CTTTATCATGCGCTAACGGAGAACCACGTGCCGGTGCGCTTCGCGGTCTTTCCGGCCTCGACGCACGGACCTACCGACTCGCGCCAGACGGCCACCCTCACGCGAATCTGGCTCGGCTGGCTCGATTCCCACATGCAATAGCCTTTAGCCTCATCCAAACGGGCGCGGCATGCGTTCTAAGGGACATGAAGGTTTTCAGCGCCGCACTTCTGGCCGTATCTCTTGCCCTGGCAGCGCCGGGACCCGCCGCTGCCGCAACCTCCGACCGCGTCGTTTTGGCCGGAGGGTGTTTCTGGGGCATGCAGCTGGTCTTTGGCTCGCTCGCCGGCGTTAATCGCGCCGTCGCCGGTTACGCCGGCGGGAGCGCGCAGACCGCCGAGTACGAAACGGTTAGTACCGGCGCGACCGGACATGCGGAGTCGGTCGAAGTCACCTACGATCCGTCGAAAATATCGTTCAAGCAGCTGCTCGACGTCTATTTTCTCGTCGCTCACGATCCGACGCAGCTCGACCGCCAAGGTCCGGACACCGGCACGCAATACCGTTCCGAGATCTTCTACACGTCGGATGCCCAGCAACGCGAGGCGGTCGCCTACATCGCCGGCCTCAAGAGCCGCCACGTTTACACTTCAAAGATCGTGACCGTCGTGGCGCCGCTGCACGGCTTCTATTCGGCCGAGGCATACCATCAGGACTTCGCGGTGCACAATCCGCAGAATCCCTACATCGTTTTCAACGATCTGCCCAAGATGCACAAACTGCGCCAGGAGTTTCCGGCGCTCGTCAAGCCCAACGCGCCTTTCTAGGCACGCAACCCTTTCGAATTATTGAGGCGCGTCGGCGACGTGCTGTGCGTACGAGCGAGGGTCGAAGTACCAATCCGGCTGCGATGCCGGAAAGGTGATGTCGTTGAAATCGTAGTCCACGGTAGCGTCACGGCCTAAATAGTCTGAGTCGGATTGATAGGTCGGCGTGCCGTGAATGTGGGTGACGATCGGCATATTGTTCATCCAGGTCAGGGAGACCGTAAAGAGCATCGGATACACGTGCCGGCCGCCGCTGCCCTCGTCGTAGAGTTTGTCGGTAGCGATAACTTCCTTGAGTTCGAGCGTCTTGCGGTCGACGTAGAGCTCGCGCAATCGATTGCGATCGGGATCGCGCCGCGGCTGCAGGCTGACGTGGATCTCGTCGCCTTCGTCGGCAACGCGCGTGACGCGATAGTCGAACTCTCCCATCACCGTGACGCTGGCGATCGTCGGGGGCAGGCTCCCGGTCGGTTCGGGCGTCGGAACGAACTCGCGCGGATTGGTGTGCGGATGAGCCGGCGCCGCTTCAAAGAGATCGGCCGTCGGTGGTCCGGGATCCCACGGTTCGTTGAACGAGGGCCGCAAAAACTCGAGCGTCCCGCGCGACGATCCTCGATAGACGCGCCGTCCCAGCGCGGCACGGTCGGTCGTGCGACACCAAATATGATACGTGTAACTGTTGAGCAGGTCGGGATATCCGTCGTCGAGCGTCTGCTTGCGGACGAGCGTGTACGTGACGTACGTGGGCGGCGGACGATGCGAACGAAACTGACGCCGGATGTCGTAAAGCAAACGCTCGGGCGACGGTAACGGCACCGGGGTAGCCGTGGTTGCCGGGCGCGGTGCCGCGTGCGACGGAGCGATAGCGAGGCTCAGTCCAAGCAGGACGAGCGCAGCAATCAGCGCGTGCTTCACGCGTAGTCCTTGCCGCCTTAGCGCGCGCCTTCCTTTAGCGCGGCGCCATGCGGATTGCGCCGTCGAGCCGAATCACTTCGCCGTTGAGCATTTGGTTCTCGACGATGTGGCGAGCGAGCGCCGCATACTCCGCCGGCCTTCCCAGGCGCGACGGAAACGGTACTTGCTTGCCGAGCGACTCGCGCGCCGGTTCGGGAAGCCCGGCCAACAGCGGCGTATCGAAGATTCCGGGCGCGATGGCTACGACGCGGATCTGGTGCTGCGCGAACTCGCGCGCGACCGGCAGCGTCAAGCCGACGATCCCGCCCTTCGAGGCCGAATAGGCCGCTTGCCCGATTTGCCCGTCATAGGCCGCGACCGACGCGGTGCTGATGATCACGCCGCGATCCTCTCCGGGATCGACCGAACGCTCCAGCATCTTCGCAGCCGCAAGACGGATGACGTTGAACGAGCCGATCAAATTCACCGTGATCACTTTACTGAATCGCTCGAGCGGAAGCGGTCCCTCGCGGCCGATGACGCGCTCGGCCGTAGCAATGCCCGCGCAGTTGATCGCGCCGTGCAATCCGCCGAAGGTCTCCGCGGCAAAATTAACGGCACTCTGGAGCTGCTCCGAGTTGGTTACGTCGGTCTTTGCAAATCGCACCGAATCGCCCAGCTCGCGTGCCAAGTCCGCACCGCGGTCGCTGATGTCGCAAATCACGACGTTTGCACCGCCGCGAGCAAACTCGGTGACGCATGCCCCGCCCAGACCGGAGCTGCCGCCGCTTACTATAAACGTCTTTCCATCTAACTGCATGGCGCCTTTGCTACGCTCCGCGAGGGCGATATCCTGGATTGACGAATCAGCGCACTAGTGTCTAGGTGGCTCGTGCTCGTCGCGGTCGTGGCTTTTGCTCTTGCCGCGGGCTGGTGGTTATTGCGCCCGCAGACAAAGGTTGCTACGCAGCAGACCGAGGTCTCCGCCAACGCGACGGAGGAGCCGTCAGCCGGGGAGACGCCGCTTGCCGAGGCGACCGAGGCGGCGACTGAAGAACCCTCAGCGGCGCCGGCACCCGAACTCACCGTAACGCCGCAGCCCAGCGCGGCGCCGTCTGAAACGGCCTCTCCGGCCGCGGGCCAAAAAACCGGGCGTCTCGCTTTGATCGTTGACGACTGCGGGCAATGGATCGATACCGAGCGCGGATTTATCGCGCTGCAAATTCCGCTGACGATCTCCGTTTTGCCCGACGTCGCCTACACCGGCGTGGTCGCGCGCGAAGCCTCAAACGCCGGGAAAGGCGTGATGCTGCATCTGCCGATGGAAACCGTCTCGGGGATGAACCCCGGACCCGGCAAGATTACGACGGAGATGAGCGATCCGCAGATTACCAAGCAAGTCGAAGACGATCTCGCGCAAGTCCCGCTGGCGCGCGGCGTCAACAACCACGAAGGCAGCAAAGCCTCGGCCGACGAGCGGGTCATGCACGACGTCATCGGCGTACTAGCGCAAAAGGGCGGCCTCTTCTTCGTCGACTCGCGCACCAGCGCCGCCTCGGTCGGCCAGGCGACCGCGCAGTCGCTGGGCGTACCGTCGGCGTCACGCGACGTGTTCCTCGATAATCGCAACGACGTCGCGTACACCGAGGCGCAGCTCCTGGAAGCCGCGCAGATTGCGCGGCGGACGGGACAAGCCATTGCCATCGGGCATCCGCGGCCGACGACGCTCGAAGCCGTGCGCGAGATGATCCCGAAGCTGAGAGCCTCAGGCATAGAGTTCGTACTCGTGCAAGATATGGTCGGAAGCGAGCGGTAATGAGGTCGGCATGAGCATCGCATTTTTGATCGTCCGGCTTATCCTCGGATTGGGGCTGGCGGCGCATGGTTCGCAAAAGCTGTTCGGCTGGTTCGGCGGCGGCGGAGTCGCCGGCACGGGTAAATTCTTCGAAGGGTTGGGCTTCCGCCCGGGAGCGGCGTTTGCGCTGATGGCCGGCCTGGGAGAGACGGCCGGTGGATTGCTCACGCTATTGGGCTTAGGAGGAGCGCTGGGGCCCGTTCTGATCGTCACCGTTATGCTGGTCGCGATCGCTACCGTACATATCGGCAACGGATTCTTCAATAGCAACGGCGGATGGGAACTTCCCGCCTCAAACATTGCCGCGGCATTGGCCGTGGCGTTTGCCGGTCCGGGCAGTTATTCGCTCGATGCCGCGCTGGGCTTGGGCTTTCTCTACAATCCTTTGCACGTCTGGTACGCGTTGGGTGCGGCGGTGATCGCAGCGGCGCTCAACGTGCTCGCGCGCCGTCCGGCGCCGTCGTCCAACTAAAGGCCGGAATGTCTACGGTAGCGTTTTACGGCGCCGGCATGCTCGGCTCGGCGATGATACGCGCGATGCTGCGGCGCGGCATCGAGGTGCGCGTTTGGAATCGAACGTTCCCGCGAGCCCAAGAGCTCGAAGCCGCCGGCGCGCGTGCATTTTCCGATCCCGCCGAAAACGCGCGCGGAGCGGACGTCGTGCACTGTTGCCTGCACGACGATGCCAGCGTCGACGCAGTCCTCGAGGTCGCGCTGCCGGGAATCGATCCGGCGGCGCCAATCCTCGATCACACGACCGTCTTGCCGCAACGCGTCGTAGAACGCGAAGCCCGGCTTTCGAGTGCCGGTTTTACGTTCGTGCACGCGCCGGTTTTCATCGGACCGCCGATGGCCGAGCACTCCACTGGGACGATGCTCGTCTCGGGCGAGCCGGCTCGCGTCGATGCGGTGCGCCCGGCACTGCAGGCCATGTGCGGCGAGCTGCGCTATCTCGGCGAGCGACCCGACGCGGCGGCGATCTATAAGCTCATGGGAAACGCGATGATCTTTGCGGTCGTCGGCGGTCTCAACGATATGATGCGCATCGGCGAGGAGCAGGGGCTGTCGCGCGAACAGAGCTACGAACTCTTCGATTTTTACGATCCCTCGGGACAGGTTCGCGGCCGCGGGAAACGCATGGTGGCGCGCGACTACGAACCGCTCTGGACCGTCGACATGGCGCACAAGGATGCGGTATTGATGCAGGGTGCCGCGCATCACGAGCGGTTGCCGGTCATCGATGCGATCGAGGCGCTGCTGCGCGGCGTGGCAGATCGCGGCTTAGGCGATCGCGATCTCGCGGCGGTAGCCGACCGATAGGTGAAGGCCCTTCAAATAGATCGCTTTGGGCCGATCGACGCGCTCGAAGTCCGCGACGTCGCTGAAGCCCCGCTACCGCCCGATTCAGTTCGCGTCGAGATCGAAGCCGCCGGCGTCAATCCCAGCGACGCCGGCATCGCGCTGGGACGTTTTCCTCAGGTGACGCTGCCGCGCGTCCTCGGGCGCGATTTCGCGGGGCGGATCGTCGAAGGCCCCGACCAGCTCATCGGCACGCCGGTTTGGGGTTCGGGAGGCGGCGAGCTTGGGCTGACGCGCGATGGTTCGCACGCCCAGCGGCTCGTACTTCCGGCGGCAGCCGCGATTCGTCGTCCCGAACGCCTAACGGCGCAGCAGGCCGCCGTTGCCGGCGTTCCGTTCGTGACCGCCTGGAGCGCGCTGGTCGAGCTCGGCGGACTGCAAAGCGGCGAGTGGGTCATCGTATCGGGCGCGGCTGGGGCGGTCGGTTCGGCCGCCGTGGCGCTGGCCCGCGCACTTGACGCTCATCCGATCGCCCTGGTGCGCGAGCGCGATGATCTCCCGCCGCTTCTCGAGCTTGGCGCGGCCGCGGTCTTGCCCTTAGATCGCGACGACGTTCCGGCGGCCGTGCGCGAGCTCACCGGAGGAAAGGGCGCCGCGCTGGCGCTCAACGGCGTCGGCGCGCCGGTTTTTAGGCCGCTGCTCGAGTCGCTCGGCCACGGCGGCAGAATGGTGGTCTATTCGGCCCTGGCCGGCCGCGAGGTCGAGCTCGACCTCTTCAAGCTCTACCGGGGCTCGGTGCGCTTGCTGGGGCTCGATACGGCGGTGTTCCCGCTGCTCGAGGCGGCTCGCATTTTCGCGAAGCTCGCGCCGCTTTTCGACAGTGGCGCCGTCACGCCGCCGCCGATTGCGGCGACCTTCCCGCTCTCGGCCGCGCGCGAGGCTTACCTGCGCGTGAACGCCGAGGAGCCGGGAAAGGTCGTGCTGGCGATGGCTGGAGCCTAGGCGCTCGGCGGCTGAGAGAGCGGCAGGGCGGTTCGGCGCGGCAGCGGCGACCCGCTCCAGACCGGGCGGGGCGTCGCGATCGGCTCGGGCGTAAAGACGCTCTGCGGCGGCGGCGAAGGTACCGGCGGATTAAACGGCGTGGGCGAGGCTACGCTTTGGCCGGGCGACCGGACTGTCAGCCGTCTTCCGACGGGGTCGTAACTCACTTGAGCCCCGATGCCGCGCAATACCGGCCCCGCGGCAACGTACAGCGCGTCCAGCCCGCCGCGCATTTCCCGGGCGACGGGAATGCGGACGCGCCGCGCGCGGAGCTCCACGACCAGCACGTCACCCTCGAACCAGACCCGGTCGGCGACTTGCGTCAGCAGCGGGCGCACCGGTGCCAGGACCCTTCCGGCGTACAGGTAGGCCCGCACGTATGCGGCGAGCGGGCGGCCGTCAACGACAATGGTTACGGGAGGGCCCGGTGGGAATAGCGGCACCGTGCCACGATATACCGCCTGCGATGCACCGATTCATCTCCACGTTTCGCGAGGCCGGCATTCGCTTCTCACGAGACGGCTGCGCGTTTCTCGCGCAATCGGTGGCGTTCAACGCAATCTTTGCGCTCTTTCCGCTAAGCATTTTGGCGTTGAGCGGCATAACGCTGGTTATTCCCAACGCGCAGCACCGGGCGTTATACTTCATCAATACGCTCGCCCCGACGCTGCACGACTACATCGCACAAAATCTCGAAACGTATATCTACGGCCGCGGCATCTCGAGTGCGATTGCGGCGGCCTTCGTGCTGTGGTCCGGAAAGAACTTATTCATGGGCCTGGCCTACGCGCTCGATCGCGCGCTCAACGTTCCCAAAGGACGCCCGCTGGTCCATAACCTGCTGCTCTCTTTCGTGATGCTTCCCGTGATCAGCGTTCTGCTGATGATCGCGATCGCGCTGCCGATCGCGATCTCCGTTACCTTCGCGGTGGCGGGCATCCACGACCCCAGGTGGGCAACGCACATCCTCGCGTACGCGATTTCGATTGCGCTCGTCTTTATCGTCGCGGTCGTACTGTATCGCTGGCTTCCCAACCAGCAAGTTTCGTGGCCCTTTGCGCTTCGCGGCGCAACGGTCGTGGCGATCGCATGGCCGGCGGCCCAGTACGGCTTCACGGCCTACGTGACGCACGTAAACTTCGCGCACATCTACGGAGCGCTGTCGGCACCGCTCGTCTTGTTGCTTTGGTTCTACTGCATCGGGTCGATCTTTCTGTTCGGCGCCGAATACAGCATCGCGTGGCCGACCGGAGGTTCGGGCCAGGCCCGCGAAGCACCGCCAGTTGATGCCTGACAGATTCACAGCGCGCCGCCTTCTGGCGCCCCTCCTGCTGCTTTTGTCGCTCCTCTGTGCAACCGCGGCCACGCCGGCCCCGCCCATGCCCACGGCGGCCCCGACCCCGGCATCGCTTTCGCAGCAACCGGTGGTCATGATCTACCAGTTCGACGTGCAGACCGGCGCCGATCCGAAGATCGGATATGCCATCGCGCAGATTCTCGGGCAAGAGATGACGGCCGCCGGCGGCATTACGGTGCCGGCGATTCCGAAGGATGTTAAGCGTGCCGACTTTCTCGACTACGCGCAAAAGGCTCACGCCGACTTCTATATCAGCGGCTACGTGACGCCCGTCGGCGATAGCGCGGCCGTCGTCGAGCAGGTCGTCAGCTGCGAAAGCGGCGTGATCGTCTTTTCTCAGACCGCCCAGGTCACGAGCGTCGCCGACGTCGCCTCGCAATCTTTGCTGGCGCGCTCGCAGATTCTCGGCATCCTGGGCCGCGGCACGCAGAGCGTCAACACCCAAACGTCCAACACGCCGGCGCCCACGTCGAGCAACGGGGCGAAGGTTCCGATTCAAGGCATCAGCAGCATCGTGAACTCGGTCTTCCATAAACGCGGAAGCAGGACGCCAACGCCTGCTCCGACGGCCAAGCCGTCGCGCGGTGTTATCGTGGCCCCGGTTGCGGCCACCGGCGCGATCGTTGCCGCCGATCTCACCAACGCCACGCACGAGCTCTACTTTGCGATGGGCCGCCACTACACGACGCAGATGACGGCCATTACCACGGACCCGTTGCGCTCGTCCGACGAAATCTGCGGTTCCGACCGCAACAACACGATTGCCACCGGCGCATTGCAAGAGAACGGCCACGGACGCTCGGCCTTTGGCTTTGAGCTCAAAGTTTACACGTGCTTCGGGGCGCTGCTCGATCACCAGACGGCAACCGGCTCCTCCATCAAAAATGCCGTCGACTCTGCGGTCAGCGCGTACGCGACGGCCCACCCGCAAAACGGGTAACGCGTTTACGGCAAAAGGTTAGTCCATGAGGCCTTCGGGCGGGTCTATGACGATTCGTTTCTTGTGCGGGTCGATGCTGATGACGATTGCGCGAACCATCGGAACCATTTTTCCCCCAACGACCAGCATGTCGCTCGATGGATAGTGCTCGACGCGTTCGACCTCACCGTATTCCGTGCCGTCGCCTCCCTGCACGCTGCAGCCGATGAGATCGGCGTCCAGATACTCGTCGGGCGCGACGTCGAGGCTGGTGCGAGGCGCATAAAGCACCGAGCCGGCGAATTCAGCCGCCGCGCCGGCGTCCTCGACGCCCTCAAAGCGAACGAGAAGCCGGGCGCCGTGCGGACGAACCGACGCGAGGCGGACGGTCGCGTTCTGCTCGCCGTGACCGCACGTCAGTCGAGCGCCCGCAGAAAAGACGATGCGACCCGCTTGCGTCGGGTCGCATTTTAACTCGCCGCGAAGACCGAAGACTCCGGCGATTCGGCCAACGGCGAAATCGTCAGTCGGCGTCGTCGTCCTCGCCGCCGCCCGCGGCTTCTTCGCTATCGAGAATGTCTACCGCGACGCGCCCCTCGGCCGTCGCGCGAACGACCGTGCGCAGCGCTTGTGCCACGCGTCCGTTTCGTCCGATGACTTTGCCGAGATCTTCGGGATCCACGATGAGTTCGATTACCGGTTGAGCGTGCTCGTCGACAAAAAGCTCGACGGTAACGCTATCCGGCTTGACCACCAGTTTGCGCGCCAGAAAACCCAGCAGCTCGGTAGCCCGGCGGTGTCCCGCCCATGGATCGCTCGAGCTCGGTCGCGGACGGCGGTCGGGACGCGGCGATGACGCTGGGCGTGGAGACGATGGCGAACGCTGAGACATTGGCGGACGCGGAGACGACGGACGCGGCGCGAGCGGCTCCTTGCGGCGCGGCGCCTCGCGCTCCTCGTCGACGACCGATTCGCTAAAGAGTCCGAACTCGTCGTCGAACGCGCTCACGACGCGCCGGCTTCCGCGGTCTTGGGTTTGCGCTTCGTCGTCGGGATGGGACCGCGTTCGCAGAGCCCCTTCTCGGCGAAGAGTCGGCGCACGGTGTCGGAGGGCTGTGCGCCTTTGGCCAGCCATTCGCGCGCTTTTGCTTCGTCCACCACGACGGTTCGCGGCTCCGTACGCGGATTGTAGTGTCCGAGGATCTCGATGAACCGGCCGTCGCGCGGTGCCCGCGCGTCGGCGACGACGAAACGATACGTTGGTTGTTTCTTTGCGCCGATGCGGCGCAGACGGATTTTTACCATTTGATGTTTTGCTTTCGTTCGCTTAGGGTTTTGCCAGCGATAGCGGCATTCGGCGCCGCTTACCGCCAAGTTGTTTTGCCATCTGACGTGCCTGGTCGAACTGTTTGACGAGGCGGTTTACGTCGGAGACTTGCGTTCCCGAGCCCAGAGCGATGCGCTTACGCCGCGACCCATTGAGGGAGTCGGGGTTGCGTCGTTCGCCGCGAGTCATCGAACAAATGATGGCTTCGACTTTGGCGAACTCGCGCTCGGGGATCTCGAAATCCTTGGGAAGGGCCCGGGAGACCCCGGGAATCATCTTGAGCAGATCGGTCATCGAGCCGAGTTTGCGCACTTGGCGCATCTGATCGAGGAAGTCGTCGAGCGTAAAGCTCTGCCCAAGGATCTTTTGCTCGAGTTTCTTCGCCTGCTCTTCGGTGTAAAGACTCTGCGTTTTCTCGATCAGCGTCAGCGCGTCGCCCATGCCGAGAATGCGCGATGCCAGCCGCTCGGGATAGAACGGTTCGATGGCGGCGAGCTTTTCGCCGACGCCGACGAACTTAATCGGCGCTCCCGTCACGCTGTGGATCGAGAGAGCCGCGCCGCCGCGCGTGTCACCGTCCATCTTCGTGAGGATTACTCCCGTAACGCCCAGACGATCGTGGAAGCCTTTGGCCACGTTGGTCGCTTCTTGGCCGGTCATCGCGTCGGCCACGAGCAGAATCTCGCGCGGCTGCACGACGGCTTTGATGCGCGCCAGCTCGTCCATCAGAGCTTCGTCGATCTGCAGGCGTCCGGCGGTATCGAGGATTACGGTAGAAACCCCGAGGCGTTTGGCTTCGGCGATTCCGTCGCGTGCGATGGCAACCGGGTCGCCGGCCCCGCGCTCAAAGACCGGAAGATCGACTTGTTTGCCGAGTAGCTGCAGCTGTTCGATCGCCGCGGGACGGTAAACGTCGGCGGCAATCAGCAGCGAGCGCCGCCCTTGTTCCTTGAGCCGCAGGGCCAGTTTGCCGGCCTGCGTCGTCTTTCCCGAGCCTTGCAGGCCGACGAGCATGATCACCGACGGCGGCGCGTCGGAGAACTGCAGGCGCCCCTGCGGCGAGGTGCTCGAAGGGCCAAGCAGCGCGACGAGCTCGTCGTGAACGATCTTGAGGATCGTCTGCGCCGGCGTCAGCGACTCCAGTACGTCGGCGCCAATGGCCCGTTCTTTAACGCGAGCGACGAAGGCCTTGGCAGCCGCAAGGGCGACGTCGGCCTCAAGCAGCGCTACGCGGATTTCGCGCAGCGCTTCGTTGACTTCGCCCTCGGAGACCCTCCCTCGGCCGCTGAGGCGATCGAAGATCGCACCCAGCCGTTCACTTAGTTGATCGAACAAATTGCTCTGTTACGAGGTCGACGATCCGGCCGTCGTCTCGTCAATCCGCTTGACTGCGTCGCCGACCGTTTTGATCTTCTCCGCTTCTTCGTCGGGAATGTCGATGTTGAACTCGGTCTCGAAGGCCATCACCAACTCGACCTGGTCGAGCGAATCGGCACCCAGATCGTCGGTAATTGACGCCTCAGGCGTCACTTCCGACTCGTCGACGCCGAGTTGCTCGACGATGATCTTCTTTACTTTATCGAAGGTGGTGGACATTAAGTCTCCTTTTTAAAATCCGGGTTCACATCAAGATGCCGCCATCGACCACGAGCGTTTGCCCGGTGACGTAGCCGGCGGCGTCGGAGCAGAGGAACGCGACTACGCCGCTGACGTCCTCCGGCTTCCCGGCTCGGCCGAGAGCGGCTTGTTTGACCAAGAACTCCTTAGCTGCGTCGGGCATCCCCGCCGACATGGCGGTTTCGATGAGGCCCGGCGCGACGGCGTTGACTCTTATATTCCTCGAACCCAACTCCTTCGCTAGGGACTTGCACAGGCCGATGAGGCCCGCTTTCGAGGCGGCGTATGCGGCCTGGCCCGCATTGCCCATGATTCCGACGATGCTCGTAACTAGGACGATCGAGCCGGAGCGCTGCTTCATCATCGGCTTCGCCACCGCTCCGCAGAGATGGAACGCCGATTTGAGGTTGACCTCGAGCATGCGATCGATGGTCTCCGGCTTGAGTCGCAGGAGCAGCGCGTCGATCGATTGACCGGCGTTAGCCACGGCGCAATCGAGGCGTCCGAAACGACTAACGACTTCATTGACCACGTCTTGAATCGCTGCCCCGTCGGTGACGTCGGCGCTGAAGATCTCGGCGCGCGCGCCGGCGCGCGCTTTGGCGCACTCGGCGGCACTCTCTTCCAGTGCCGCGGTATCGCGACCAACCAACGCCACGTCCGCGCCTTGGCGCGCGAACTCGATGGCAATCGCGCGTCCGATGCCGCGGCTGGCGCCGGTGATTAGCGCCGTCTTGCCGGCTAATGTCATGCCTTCGCTCCCGCGGGCGCTTCGAGCCAAGCGCGTAGCTTCTCTACGTCGGCGTAGTCGCTGACGACGGACGCGCCCGGGAACTCTTCCTTACGCGGCGACGAAGCCGCCATACGGCGGAAGAGCGCGCTCAATACTCCGCTTGCGCCGAACTCGACGATTGCGTCCAAATCATACGTCAGCATCGTCTCGGCTGTGTCGTGCCAGCGCACTTCGTCGACGACTGCGCGAATCAAGTTCGACTTGATCTTCGCGATGTCGCGATAAGGCCGTCCATCGACGTTGGCAATAACGTCGATGGCGGGCAAGGCAAAACGGCTCGCTTCGACCGCGGCGGTGAGACGTTCCAGCGCGGACGCCATCAGTTCGCTGTGCCAGGCTCCCGAAACGTTGAGCGGCACGACGCGCTTGGCGCCCGCTGCGAGCATCGCGTGGCCCGCCGATATAACGGCATCCAGATCCCCGCTGATCACGATTTGCGTCGGGGAGTTAAAGTTAGCGAGCGCAACTCGCCCGCCGCCTTGCGCGCGCAGAGCGGCAATGACTTCGCGCACGTGCGCCGCATCGAGCCCCAAGATCGCCGACATGCCGCCGCGCGCGAGCTGCGCCGCCTCCTGCATCGCCTGACCGCGCTCGCTCACGATGCGCAGCGCTTCTTCAAAGGCCAGCGAGCGCGCGATAACCAGGCTGCAGAGCTCGGCAAACGAGTGGCCCGAGGTGACGACCGGGGTGAGCGCATCTCCCACCGCGGCGTAGAGCGCCAGGTTGGTGGTAAAGATGGCCGGCTGACTGTATTCGGTTTGGCGCAGTTTCTCTTCCGGACCGTTGGCTTGCAGCGCGAGCAGGTCGTAACCAAGGACGATCGCCGCGCGATCGAAGAGCGTGCGGGCCGCGGCAGAGCGCGCCGCCACATCGCTGCCCATGCCGACGCACTGCGAGCCCTGTCCGGGAAAAACGACGCCGACGCGCACCTACGCCGCCCATCTCCACGCGACCGCTCCCCACGAAAGGCCCCCGCCGAACGCCACAAAGACGATCAGGTCGCCGGCTTTAATCCGTCCCGCGCGAACCGTTTCCGAGAGCGCCATCGGAATCGAAGCTGCTGACGTATTGCCGTACTCGGCGATGTTGACGACGACTTTGTCTTCGGGAAGCTCGAGATAGCGCGCGGTCGCGTCGATGATGCGCTTGTTGGCTTGATGCGGAACCAGAAACGTGACGTCGGCCTTGGTCAGATTCGCCTTGGCGAGTACCGCGTCGGTCGACTCGACCATCTTCGTGACGGCCAACTTGAACGTCTCGCGGCCCGACATGTGAATGAGATGCACTTTGGCGTCGAGAGCCGCGTGGTCGATCGGCTTTGGCCAACCGCTGCCTTGCGCGTACAGCAGCTCGGGGCGGCTGCCGTCCGCGCCAAGCTCGGCGGCGAGAAAGCAGTTCTCTTCCGAGGCCTCCAAAATCACCGCGCCGGCACCGTCCCCAAAAAGAATTGCGGTCGACCGGTCCTCCTTATCGAGGATCTTGGAGAGCGTCTCCGCGCCGATGAGCATGATGCGACGATAGATACCCGAGCGGATGAGGCTTGAGGCCACGGTTAGGCCGTAGATGAATCCGCTACAGGCAATCTCGATATCGAAGGCGGGTTTAGCCACGGCGCCCAGCCGGGTGGCAACCAGACAGGCCGTCGCGGGAAAGTCGTAGTCAGGGGTTACCGTCGCGACGATGAAGCAATCGATCTCGGAGGCTCGCAGTCCGGCGTGCGCGAGCGCGGCTTCGGCCGCGGCTGCGGAGAGATCGCTGGTGCCTTGTTGTTCCGTGGCCCAGTGACGGCGCTTCATGCCGGTACGGGTGGTGATCCAGTCGTCGGTCGTATCGAGCCAGGCTTCCAGGTCGTGGTTGGTTACAACGCGAGCCGGCGCATAGTGGCCGACTCCGACGATCTTGACGCCGCGAACCGACACCTCAGGCTAACCGGCCGGCTCGTCTTGTACCTTGATGACCTGCCGCCCCTTATACGTTCCGCAGTTGGCACAGGCAAAGTGCGGGCGCTTTGGCTGATGGCATTGCGGGCATTGCACGGTCGTCACGTCGCCCAACTTCCAGTTGGCGGCGCGGCGGCTGCGCGTTTTGCTGCGGGGCGTCTTCCATTTTAAGTTAGCCACGGAATCCTCATTATTATAATAGCGTTACGCGAACTCGCACGCGCAAGGGGTCGTATTCCGGTTCGCTCCGCATACCGTGCAGAGACCCCGGCACTCTGGGTTGCAACGCAGCCCCATCGGAAGAGCGCTCAGCAAGCTCTGTTGCGCTAAATCCGCAATGTCGAGCCTGCTTCCCGTCAACACGTTGCTCTCCCCGAAGGGATCCTTTTCGCGACCGCGGTCCGGATCGAGCCTTTCGTCGACGTCGACGTGAATCGCTAAGTCTACGTCTTCCAAACAAGCATCGCATTGGCCATGAACCTTTACGTCGACGCTTCCCTCGACAACCAGCATGCGATCGGCCTGTCGCAGTTCCAGCTTCACCTGTGCCGGTTCGGGAAAGACGATTCCTTCGAAGGGCTCGACCGGGGCATTATCGGTCACCAGCATCACCTGCCGGCTCCCGGCCAGAAGCCCGCCGATATCCACCTTGTGCGATTGGTTCATAAGAGCAACTCGCCGCAGCATGAGGCCCCGCCAACTGGGCAGGGCCGCCACGGACTTTTGCCATTCTAGAACCCGCACCGCTCCTTGTCAAACCGTCGCTTCGGGGGATTGAGGCGCACCATGAACCTCGATCCGATCGTCTCGCGCCTGGCCGCCCGCGGCGTGGCATTCGCGCCGGAGATCACCGGGGCGGCCGAGCGCCACGGGCTCGATCCCAAGCTTCTTGCCGCGGTAGCAGCGCAAGAGACCGGCGGCCCGGGCACCAATGCCGGCCGCAACGTCGTCGGGGACGGCGGCCATGGGCGCGGCCTTTTTCAGATCGACGACCGCTGGCATGCCTTTGCCCAGTCCCCCGACGCGATGAACCCCGGCCGTAATGCGGATTATGCCGCGGGGATGCTCGCCGGATTGCTCAAGCGCTACGGCGGCGACGTCCGGGAAGCGCTCTCCTCATATAACGCCGGCTCGCCGAAGGCGACCGGAACCACCACGCAGTGGGCCGACGGGCGAACGCTCGGCTATGCCGACTCAGTCATGCGTCATTACGAGCAGCTCGGCGGAAGCGGCTCCCCCGAGGCTTCAGCGATCGCCGAGAGCGCGACGACCGTTGCCTCGATCGGAGCACTGCAGTCGCAAGCACAGCAACTGCCGATGCTGCAGCTTCCACCTCCGGCAGCACCCCAAACGCGACCGAGCAGCGCTTCCTATCACCGCCAACCCACCGACTATCTCGGATTTCTCAACGACGCGACCGACGAGAAAAACTCGTAGAACAGGAGTCTTACTTTGTCTTCCTTAGAGTCGATCCACAGCGGCAGCATTGCCGCTAAGCCGTTGGAGCATCACAGCGGCAGAGTCTCAGGCGCACCGGATCGTCAAAGCGGCAGAATCACAAGCGCAGCGGAGCATCAACACGGCAGGGTGCACGGGCACCACCATCACCATGGCGGACAAATCAGCGGCGACGGGGAGACCTCGCAAGAGAACGCCATCGTTGCCGAGCTCTCCACCTTGGTGGCGTCGCTCAGCTCGCTGTCGTCGCAAGCGCAGAGCCTGCCCTTGAGCCCGCCCGCCTTACCACAAACACCGCAGGGCCAGACGTATCGCCCTCAGCTTACCGACTACACCCAAGCCGGCGGCGACGCGCTGTAGCGGTAAAGGAGCAGCGAGATGGCATTTCTCCTTCCAGTGCTCGAAGGGCTCGGCACGAGTCCGCTCGGCAACGCAATCGGCGGAGCCATCGGTGGAGGCGGCGGCAATGTCGAGAACGGCGCGATGGGCGCACTCAACTCGCAAGACGAAGCCTTTCAGCTGGGCATGTACGCGTCCGAGGTCCACAATCAGGAGCAGCTGCAGATGCAGTCCGAAGTCTTCGATCAGATGATGGACGAGCGCAGTGAAAACATGCGCGAGGTCGATACACTGCGCAACGTCGATATGGCCCAGCGCAAGATGGACGCTTTCCGCACGATCGCGACAAGACGAGCGCTCGTTCAAGCCGCCCAACGCGCCCGCGCCGGACCTCTTGTCCAGACTGCGGACGAGCAAACGTGCGTTTTAGATAGTCCCGTGCGATGTATTACGTCTTCGCTTCCGCCATAGGCGTCGTCGATGAGACGCGGACCCGCCGGCCGCCTGACGACAGTTTTTCTCGACGCCGCCGGAGACCCGCTGATGGCCGGTGATCTGCTCCACGGCTTACTGGAGTACGGCTGGGTTGTGACAGCCTAGGTGGTTTGCCTAACGCCGCTGGACTCCCGACGTGGGCGCCCAGCAGTCAGCAATCGCACCAAGACGGGAACGATTCGCCATAGTTACGATAATCTAACGATGTGCGAACCGAACGGCCACCACGCGCGGCACGTACCATAGATGTCGAGGCAGTCCACAGGAGACTGGCGTACTCCACTCGTTCGCGTGATAAGTGTTCGGGAGATCGCCCGACAAGTATTTGGGAGATCGCGTAACAAGCGTTCGGGAGATCGCACGACAAGTGTTCGGGAGATCGCACGACAAGTGTTCGGCCCCGGTACAGGATGTTGCTTGAAGCAGCCCTCTTGACATATACGATACGCACGCGCGCGTCAGGGCGGCAACGGCGTGGTCTCAGCGAACGCCCGTCTGAGATGATCCCGTGCGTCATGCGCCGCGTTCTCCCATTCCGCCATAGGCGTCGTCGGTGAGAAGCAGACCCCCCGGCCGCCTAACGACAGTCTTCTCGACCCGCCGGAGATCTGCCGAGCGTCGGTGATCTACTCCACCGCGTAATCGAGTACGGTTGGGTTGCGACAGCCTAGGTGGTTTGCCTTACACCGCGGGACTCTCGACGTGGGCACAATTGCGGTCAGCAATCGCACCCAGATCGGTAGATCCGCCGTAGTTACGACAATCTAACGATTTGCGAACCGAAGGTCCTCAACGGCACGCGCGTATCATAGACGTCGAGGCCGTCCACAGATGTTGGGTATTCCACTCGTTCACGGACAAGTGTTCGCGACGTCGCGCGACAAGTGTTCGGGAGATCTCGTGACAAGTGTTCGACGTGATCGGTACGTGATGTTTCTTGAAGCATGCCCTTTTACATATACGATACTCACGCGCGCCTCAGGGCGCCAACGGCGTGGTAGTGGCTGTTCTAGGACCCCGAAGTTCAGACCGCTTCGCTCTCGCGGATATCGAACAAGCGGTCAAATGACATCAGCTGTAGGACGCGCCGGAGGTTCGCGTTAGGGCCAAGGAGCGTTATCTGGCTTCCCGGTAAGCGCTCGCGCAACTCGACGAGTTCATTGAGAAACGTCGAGTCAACATAGGTGACCTTGCTAAGGTCAACTATGAGTGCACCATTGGGAACCAGCGTAGCAAACGTCAGCTGTATCTCGGCTCTTCTGGAGAGGTCGTATTCGCCGTAGAGCTCTATTCGCGCCGGTGCCATCTTCTTTTCGCCTGACTCCCCAACAGGATCAGCGAGAAGCGGGGCTCGAGCAATTGTTCATAACTAGCCGATCCCCTGCAGTCAGCACGTAGCTGCCTAGCAAACGGCGCTTACCAAGCGGAACCCCGCAAAACACGCGACGGCGCCGAAGGAGTAGTCTCGTGGGGTGCCACGCCCGAGCTCCCCTTGCTCGTTCCGGAAAGTATTGGGCGCGCCCATTCCGCCGAACCTTTGGAGGCTTCACTTCGCCATGCGCAAAACGCGAAAGGCTCCCGCGATCTTACTTGCGCGTTCTTCGGCGGGTTCGGAGAAGGCAGCACCCTTGCTCAGCTCGACGTTGAGCCGCCACATTTAGTACGATGCCGAGGCGAATTCGATAGCGTTGTCATTGCGCCGCGCGCTTGCGGCTGCGATAGAACTGAAGGGTTCATTCCAAAATCTACCTTTCGGATGGATAGCCCGGTGCGCCCTTACAGCGGCGCCCCGGGCACCTAGTTGGTTATTTTGACGGACTGACCGCTTTCGCGACGGCGTTTCGCCTCGGACTGAAAGGCGGGGCGTGCCCCAACGGCGGGCAGGCCTCGTTGGCTCGCCACGCGGCCAGCGTGCCGCGTGCACGCCGTGTGGCGTCGAGACGTGCCGCAGGCCGTTTGCCATGTGCATACGCGCTATTCAGGTCGCACTTAGGTCGCACTTAGAAGGAAGGCGATCGCTCTGCCCGGGTTTTTCTCCGCCTGTTTCTACCGCGCGCCGTACCGAGCGCGAGCCCTCACTAACGACGGAACGGAAAAAAGAGCTCTCCCCGCGAGGGCAGGCATCGCGCGGAACTACGTGGACATAGTCGTCCTCTCTTGGGTCGGTTACTCAAGGGTACAAAGGGAGCGATTGTAAAATAGCCGCGGTCGGTGTTTATTATCGAGGTAGGGAGATGCCGCTGCGGCTGTAGGCAGCCTACGGCAATCTCTCTTTGCGACGAAGACGCGCTCGGTGGCGGGCAGCCGCGATCGTATGTTAGGGGCCATTTCATCGGCCCAGATTTAGATGATCGGTTTTGGCTTCGCGTTGATCGCTCGCCCGACGGTTGCTGGCCATGGCTTGGTTATGTAAGGTTGAACCGACGATATAACACTTCTTACGGCCAATTGAGCGCGCATGGAGAGATGCGCCGAGCACATCGAGTCGCGTGGGAGTTGGCGGCGGGCCCGCTCCCAAAAGGCCGACACGTTTCTCGGCGCTGCAACAATCCGATCTGCTGCCGCCCATCGCATCTTTTCTTAAAAAAGTCGACCAAACACGGGACCGAAATGCGTACGAACCAAAAGTGATGCACCCTTGTCGTCAGTTCCGAGCTTCAGCCTGGGCGCGTTGTTGCGATATTTGCCTGGATCGACGTAGGAGTCATTCACGCTAATCAATGGCGTCCGAGTATCACTCGTGCGTTTGGTCCTCCACTTAACGATCAGCTTTAACTAGCCGACAGCCGCGGGCGGCCCATCGAGCTTGCAGGATTGATTTCGTAGCGGACAGAGGCCAGGACGGCGACATCGACCTTCCTTGCATTGGAGCCTTTCCTGTTCAGAACTCGGGTGTGAATCTCAACCTCGTTCTTGGCAAGACGGCAAGTAGCGCATTTAATGGTGCGTCATACGGCTTGCCCGATCGTTCTCAGGTCGAGGTCGGCTTTAATGGCCCCGGCGACGGTCAGCTCGCCGAGGACCTCGTGGTATCGCTCCTCCGATAAAAATCCTTCACCCGTTGGACACATGCACTCAGCTATCGATCCTGCGGCCAGCCCTGACATACGCCGCGTAGAAGTTTGCAGGGCGAAGCAGGCGAGCAAGCAGCCCGGGTGATCGGTCGCGTGCGCGCAGAGAGTCGGGCGTGCCGATGCAGAACTCGGAGACGATGCGAAGCGGCGTGGACCGCCAACGGTTGCACGAATCCATCCGCGCGCGTTTGCGGGTCGCGATGGAATTGGCGATCAGCAGGCACGTCCATGGTGCGCGTGCCGCGTTAGGCGAGCTGCGAACAGTCGTCGATTTCGGCGACGCGGAGATGGTCGCGCGCTACCATCTCACGTTGGCGCTGACCCTGCTCAAGGAGCGCTCGATCGACGAAGCCTTTGTTACTTTCGAAGGCGCTCTCGAGGCCGCGCGCCGTTGCGGCGACGCCGCACTGATTGCCGGAGTGCTGACGAACTATGGCACGGCAGCAATGCAGGACGGCAGCGTTAACACGGCCGTCGCGTGTTTGGAAGAGCGTCAACGGATCCTCCCGTCCGGCGAGCGTTCGTTCATCGGTCTACTGGGGCTTGCGGAAGCGCTCTATACTGCCGGGGCGCTAGAGCGCGCCGCCGAAATGCTCCATGCGCTGTACGAACGTTACGCCGATTCGGTGACGCTGTTGGGAGCCGCCGCGATCGGTATTCCGCTCGGGCTGATGCTCGGCGACGAGGTGCTTGTGACCAAAAGCCACGATCACGCGTTGCCCGATCTAGCGTTTTCGCGCGGCGAGCAGTGGCTGATCGGTCCACTGGCCGAATCGTTCTGTTTGCTCTACGAGCACGAAGGGCTGCGTGCGGAACACGACGAGCTGCTGCGCTGTTCGCTGGAGCGGCTTACATCGCTTGATAATAGCCTGGCACTCGCCGTACGAGCGGCGCGCACCGGCAACGCACGCGACGTTCCGCGCATCGGTAAATTGGTCGCCTGCGAATACTCGACGACGTCGAATCTCCAGGCGGCACGCAGAGACTGGTATGACGCGGCGGTTGCCGCGCGCCACGGTCAACGCGCTACAAGCCGGAAGCTTGGGGCACGGTCTGCCGCGAGCTTTGGGCGCGCCGGACGGCCATTGCTGCAAGCGACCGTTCTCGAGTTGGCCGGCTTGTCGAGCGAGGCGCGCACGATTTTGCTAAACTGCGGCGCCCGCGCCAGTCCGCGCATCCGATGGAAGGCGCCGCCGATCCGTCATCGGTCCACCGAGCTGACGCCTCGCGAGTTCGAGGTCGCTCGCCTCGCGGCAAAGGGGCTGGCCAATCGGGCTATTGCCGAAACCCTTCAGGTCAGCGAGCGCACCGTGCATCGGCATTGCGAGTCCATTTTCGGCAAGCTCGGCATTCATTCTCGTTGGCAACTCTCGGCGACCGGTTTCGAGCGTACCTCGGTAGTTGGGTAATTTGCGCATGCTGGAGCTTGCGTACGCCGTGTATCATTGAGTCGCCTACGACTGGAGGGATACATAAATGCTTCACAAACCCGCCGCGCTCGCTGTCGGAGCGTTTGCCTTCGCCGCATGCGCCGGACCAGGCACGGCGCCGCTAGGCGGAACGCAAACGGCGACCTATCCGCTCGGCGCACTGCGCGGTAGAACCGCCGACGAAATGGGTCGCGTACACACGCGTACGCGTGCCTGGATGGTGCAGAACCCCGCAAGAACGGGCGGGCTCCTCTATGCAGTCAACTTCGGCGCCGACGCAGTAGAAATTTTTCACCAGCGCGGCAAAAACCAGCAGCCGATTGGAACGATTACTACCGGTTTGAGCTATCCGGGCGGCATCACCGTAGACGGCAAAGGCAACCTCTACGTCGCCGACGAGCGGCAAATTGGCAGCCAGTGGAACGTGCCGATGTATGCAAAGGGCAGCCTCGTACCGACTAAGGTCTATACGACCGACCTCTCTTCGCCGACAGACGTTGCGGTCGCACGCGACGGCACGATCTACATCTCGAACTTCAATGACTTGCAATCTGGTTGGGTGAGCGTCTATCCGCAAGGCGACACATCGAAAGAGTATCGTTTGTCGGATTTCAACGGCGGTGCGCCGCTGTCGGTCGCGCTCGACAAGGGTGGCGACCTTTACGTCATGTTCGATACGAACACGAGCGGTGGGAGTGCGGTCAATGAGTACACGCCGCACGCCATGACCGGCACGAATCTCAACCTTACGTTCAAATGGGGGGCCGGCATCCAGGTCGACGAGTCGGGCAACATTCTGGTGGTACAGCAACTCTCACCCCCTGAGATTCTCGTTTTCGCTCCGGGACAGACGGAGCCGTCAAAGACGATCCAGGAACCCAGCGGCGACCAGCCGTTCTCGCTCGTGCTCGACCGGAAGAACTCCCGGTTGTTCGCGGACGACCAGACCGCCAATCAGATCGACGCTTTCGCGTATCCCTCCGGGCGTTATCTGCACCCGGTCGCCGGCGGGTTCGCAGAGCCGACCGGCGTGGCGGTGAGCCCTGCCGAGTTCAAACGCTAGATTTGCCGTTGCACTGCCCCAAACGGGTCGACGGCGCATTCGCTTTGGACGGCGCAACCTTGGGGTCTGGCCCGCACTCGGCGACGCGCCGAGAAGCCCCAAGTAGTCAATTGGGCCAAGCTCTGGAGGGCGCCGAAGAGCGCGGTAATTGATATTACCTCGCTCCTCAATTCGCAGCGGCGCCCGCGCTGCGCCAGCAGGCGAAATCCATCTCCCACCGCGCCAAACGGCGGCCGTCATCGATTCGCGGGCGTTAGTACGTTCGCAAGGGGTGCCCCAGTCTAGCGAGACCGGTGTTCGGCTTAAAGCACGAAGCCTCCGGACAAATGAGTTCCCCTCAGGCAACCGCTTGACATCGATCATACGCGCACGCGCGTCGGAGCTTTATCGAACCTAGCAAATCGATGCGGCCGCACAACGCTCGCGGGAGGCCAGACACTCACTTCTTCGCCGACGGCGTGAGACGCCGGTCTGCCACGTATCAGGACCGACACAAGTAAACCCCGGCTCAGGCGCCGAAATGTTGACCTAGGTTTCCAACTGAGGAGGTCAATATGCGGCGTGCCACTGTTACCGTCATTCTGGCCGCGCTGGCGGCCGTGGGGATCGCGGGGTGCTCCGGGCCTGGAGGCGGAGCGACTCCGTCTGGGCCGCAGCTGACGAATGGCCGCGCCGTTCCCAATCATCGGGTGAAGATCAAAGAGTTCTCCGATCTTCCCATTTACTATGACCATTACGCTCCTTCGGCTATCACTGCCGGTGATGGCGTCCTATGGGTCACCGACACCATCGATCAAGACTACGGCGAGAATGTCGTGGTTCGCATCGCCACCAACGGAAAGGCCACCGAAGACTACTACTACGGCGGAGTCACGACTGAGGGTTCTTCGTTTGATGACATTACGCTCGGACCCGACGGCGCGCTTTGGATTACCGACGGGTATAACAGACAAATTCTTCGGATGACTACCGACGGCAACTATACTGGTTACCCGCTCTCGGGATATACTTCGCCGAACAGCATTACCAATGGTCCCGACCATGCGCTCTGGTTCACCGAGTATAGCGCCGTGGGGCGCATCACGACGAAGGGAAAGGTTACGATCTACGGCGCGAGCGGCGCTTTGCAGGATATCGTCACGGGACCTGACGGCGCGCTTTGGTACACCGAGACACAGGGCAATAAAATCGGACGGATTACAACTCGCGGAAAGATTACCGAGTACTCCAACGGCATCACCCCGAGCGCATTCCTGTGGTCGATTGCCGCCGGCCCCGACGGCGCGCTTTGGTTTACGGAATACGACGGCGGGCGGATTGGACGTATCACGACTAAGGGTCAGGTTACCGAATATTCGAGCGGTATTACCCCGGGCGAACACCCGGTGGACATCGCCGCCGGACCTGACGGTGCAATGTGGTTCACCGAGTACCAAACTGTGAGCTCCTATCAGCCAGGTGGGTCAAAGATAGGACGAATTACGACGGACGGCCACATCAAGGAGTATTCGAGGGGAATCGATCCTGCTGCGGGACCAGACGGCATTGTTGCAGGGCCCGACGGAAATATATGGTTCATCGAAGGCAGCACGAACCGCGTGGGGCGGGCGAAGCTCTAAAGCAAGCCACGAATGCGGGCGAGAATGCTTCGAATCGGAGCGCTCGTTGCGCTGGCGGCGGGCGGATCGCGCCATTGGCGGCTACACGTCGGACTCCCGGTTCCTACTAGTCAAGACGTGGCGCTTCGCGTGTTGAGCATCGATCGTCGCACTTTGTGCATGTGGCGACCCAGACAGGAAGCGACGCCTTGCACTGGTATTCCGTGTCAGGTGCCTCGCCGAATCAGACGATCGGCGCGGCGGGGTTTTGTCCGCAGAGTTTCTGTGCCATGGATAATTTGCAATCGCGAAGGTTGGTCGTTACGCTGTCAGGCGCTTATGATGTGAGCCGGCGCGATGAGTTGCGCAGTGTGCTCAGCCCAACCGAGGCGTTCAGCCACCTCACGATCGATGTGCACGACGTCTCCTCAGCGGACTACACCCTCGTTTCCGAGCTTGGTCTCGTCCGCAAGCGCCATCCAAGGGCGCGCATCCAACTAGTTGGCGCGTCAGCAGACCTTCGCAATGCGCTTCGCTTGGTGGGTTTTGACGAGGTCATGCAAATCGACGGCTAAAGACCGCAAGCGTCGTCTGATACGAGGCTCCCGTCCAGACGGAGTCAGCCCCCTGATGCTTCTGCCTGCGGTTCACGGGGCCGGGATCGGCTGCATCGCGAGAACGCCGGCGGTGTTTTGCACGCCGATTCGCAGGTTGTAGCCGCCGCGCAAGGCGTCTTGCGCAACCAGGTACCAGCGCCCGCTTTTCCGGGCGACCAGTTCGATCGGCCGAGTGAGCGGCATGCCGCCCTCGGCAACGAAATCGTCGCGGCCGGCTCGATACCTCGCAAGGTTCTCCGCCGTCATCAAGTACACGGCGCACGTGGCGTCGACGTTGAGTTCGACGATTTGGCCACCCACCAGATCGAACACTTGCGAGTAGAATTGTCGTGCCATCCTACGCAGCGCCGGCGACTCGAAGGTAGTCCAACAGACGGGCGAGTCGGGACATCAAGCGTTCTGGGGGCGGCGGATGGGTATTACACATGCTCGTCTATTTCAAACACCGCGTCGAACGCCATTAACTTAAGGATCGTCAGCAGTTGGGGCGGCGGTCCAATAAGGACGATTCGAGATGTCGGATTGTGCTTACGCAGAAGCGCGAGCTCCGAGAGCAGCGTTGAGTCAGCATATCCCACGTCCTGGAGGTCGATGAAGAGTTCGATAAACGGTTCAGCCGCCCGAAAGAGCTGCGCGAGTTCGCCTCGGCGCTCAATATCGTAGTCACCAGTCAGCGCAATCGGGCTAGTCGGTGATGATCCGGATTTGTTCACGCGGTAGCCTGAAACCTAAATGGCCCCACAGTGTAAGAACTTAGGCGAGCATAACGTCTCGATACCAAAAACTGCTGGCCAATATCCGAGGCATTCGCTCCAGAGTTCCTCTTTGATGCGCTCAGCTCGGCGAATCGTCATCAGTCCCGCCGGCCGAGCTAACGCGAAATATGGCGTTGGGCGACGGAAAGCGTGCGCGTCGCCGAATCCGTAGCCAAACGCGACCCGACGCATCGCCCTCGCCGGTAGCGTGGAAATTTCTGTACGCTGCAGTAAGGCACTGGCCGAGCGAGGCGCGCACCGCGTCATCCGTGGCCGCGGGTCGGGGCTGACGCAACTTGCCATTGCGTGGTGAAAAGTTGTGTGTTCTCCTGACAGGTCCGGCAATATGAGCATGGCCTTGATCCTGCTGCATCGGCATAGTGAGGCGGGAAAAGGCTGACTGCTTTTGGCGCATGACCGTCCCTGACCGCTCTCGCCGGATGCGCGCCTCTCTCTAAGCACAAAAGGAACATTTCTGCATATAATACAAATATTCAAATAATGCGATATGTATTTAAAGCCGAGTTCTTTAAGGCTTTGGCGCATCCTCTCCGGATCCAGATTCTCGACGCACTCCGGGCTGGGCCGATCAGCGTCGGAGAGCTACGCGAACGGCTCGGGGTCGAACAATCGACGCTCTCCCAGCAACTGGCGGTTCTGCGTAGTCGCAACTTCGTGCGCACGCAGCGTGCTGGCACGACCATCCGCTACGAAATCGGAGACCCGGCGATCTGGCAGCTGCTCGACTCTGCCCGGGTCGTCTTTGACAACCAACTCGTCAACGTACGCTCCGTCCTTGAAGACCTCGCCCGCGAGGATGTGCAAGGCTCGAAGCCGGCGTGAGCCTGCGGCTGATCGGCGTTGGTGCAACGTGGGCGATCTCAGCAGTCGCCGCAACCCTGGCGTTCGTCGCCGTAACGCACGGGCACACCGCGTTCGCGAGCGTCCCGGCAGCTGTGCCTGCACTGACGCTCGACCTGGGCGTGACGCCGCTGGCCGCGCCGTTCCTTGCGCTGCTGGCGATCCTCGGCGTCGCTGTCGGGGCATGGGGTTTGCGCGGTGATCGACCGGTCGACGCGGCCCTCATTGCCGGCTTCGCCGCGGCGATGCTCTTTGTGCTCGTCGCCCGCAGCGTCGCTGCATTTGTATTGGCGTGGGAGTTGATGTCGCTGGTGTCCGCCTTTCTGGTTGCTGCGAATCATAGCCGCAGGGGCGTGCGGCGTGCGACCTTCGTGTATCTCGTCGTCGCGCAGAGCGGAGCGCTCTGCATTTTGGTCGCATTGCTGCTGCTCGCGGGTCACGCCACTGGGCCGGCATTTTCCGACATCGCCACGTCCGCCGCCACGATCCCCCCAGGGACTCGCACGGCAGCGTTCATCCTGGCGCTCGTTGGGTTCGGGTCGAAGGCCGGCCTGCTGCCGCTGCACTTTTGGCTGCCGCGCGCACATCCGGTTGCGCCACCTGGCGCGTCAGCGCTGCTTTCGGGCGCGATGCTGAAGGTTGCGCTGTACGGCCTGTGCGTGGTTGCGTTCGAACTCGCTGCGCCGGCACCGGCTGGTTGGGGTATTGCGCTCGTGATTCTAGGGACGGTGAGTGCGATTGGCGGTGTGCTCTACGCCCTCGTCGACCACGACCTCAAGCGTTTGCTGGCGTATCACTCCGTCGAGAACGTCGGCATCATCACGATCGGCATCGGCGTCGCACTGCTCGCACGTTCGGCGGGCGTCATCGCCGTGGCAACGCTCGCCCTCGTCGCGGCACTCTTTCACGCCGTCAATCACGGGCTCTTTAAAGCGCTGCTCTTCATGGGCGCCGGTATCGTGGCGAAGACGCAAGGAACCGTCGACCTGGAGAGACTCGGTGGGCTCTGGCGTCGCCTGACGTGGACCGCGCCGTTATTCCTCGTTGGCTGCGCTGCGATCGTCGCGTTACCGCCGTTTAACGGTTTCGCATCGGAGTGGTTGACGTTTCAGAGTCTCGTAGGCGGGTTTGCGCTTCGGGACCCGGCCACGCGCATCGTATTGCTCGGGGCGAGTGCAGGGCTCGCGTTGACAGGCGGGCTCGCCGCGGCGTGTTTTGTCAAAGTCTTCGGAGTCGCGTTCCTCGGCAGCTCGCGGCGGCCAGAGCAGATGCATCCCGGCGAGCCGCCGCGAGAGCGCTTCGACGGCACGACGTTTGCGCAGGCTCTGCTCGCTGGTGCCTGTGCGGCGCTCGGCCTGATTCCGGCGCTGGCGGTTACGCCGCTCGTCCACGTCGCGGCGGTAACACTCGGGACATCCCAATCCGCTGGACTGAGGTTGGCGCCACTTGCCTCGCTCTCGGTCTTGCCCATCGCATTGGTCGTCTTACCCGCCGCGGGCGTCCTGGCGTGCCTCGCACTTGCCACTCGTCGAGGTCTGCGCCGCGTCCCGACCTGGACGTGCGGATCGCCGGTGACGCCCGCCGCTCAATACACCGCGACCGCTTTCTCCAAGCCGCTGCGTTTGATCTTCGGGTTCGTGCTACGACCGGAACACCGCCGTCTCGTCGAGACGGGTGCGTCGACTTGGTTTCCATCGCGCATCGTCTACCGAATCGAGAGCCGCGACGTGATCGACGAAGCTGCGCGACGGTTCGGCGCCATTGCACTCTACGCCGCGCGGCGCTCGCGGGCGCTGCAGAGCGGCAACCTACGACTCTATCTCGCATATGCCGTCGCGGCGCTTGGGCTGGTCGTTGTGGTGGCGCGTCAATGATCGCGCTTTCAGCGCTCCAGCTGCTCGCCATCGTCGCGTTCGCGCCGCTGATGCACGGCGCGATGAAACTGCTGCGCGCGCGCTTGCAAGGCCGGCCCGGACCGTCGGCGCTGCAACCGTACCGCGACCTTGCCAAGCTCTGGCGCAAGGAGTCGATAGTGCCGGATGGCGTCAGCCCGATCGCGATCGCTGCGCCGGGGGTCGCCCTCGGCGTCGCGCTGACCCTGGCTGCCGCGCTCCCACTCGCTGTACCCGGCATTCCGCCGCTTGGCGAGATAATCGCGTTGATCTTCCTGCTCGCGCTGTCGCGCTTCGCACTTGGACTCGCAGCGCTCGACTCGCGCAGCGCATTTGCCGGGATGGCCGCCAGCCGCGAGCAGACCATCGCAGCACTCGTTGAGCCGACACTTCTGGTGGCGCTACTCGGCGCCGCGGCGCTCGGGCGTGGAACGCAACTGCCCGCAATCATGCACGTGCCGTTTGGCCTCGCCGGGCTGCTCGCCATCGGGGCGTTCTTCCTCGTGCTCCTCGCTGAAACCGCGCGCGTGCCCATCGACAATCAGGAAACGCACTACGAACTAACGATGATCCACGAGGGACTGTCGCTCGAGTTCTCCGGCTGGCAACTGGCATTCGTTCAAGCGGCATCCTACGTGCGACAGTTGAGTTTCTTGCTGCTCGCCGGACTGCTGCTTCCCGGCGGCACCGTATGGGCACTGGTTACGTGGGCGGTGGCGCTGGCCGCGTTGATCACGGTAGTTGAGACGCTGTTCGCGAAAGTGCGGCTGTTCGAAGTACCGCAGCTGCTTGCAAGCGCTTTCGTTTTGGCGGCTGCAAGCATCGCCCTGCGCCTCCTCGGAGCAACGCTCTGATGATCGATGCGATCTTGTTGCTTGCCGGTGCCGTCCTGCTGCTAAGCACCCGCACGACCCAGATGCTCGTCGGCTACGTCGTCTTAGCGATAAGCGTCGCCGTCCTCGTCGCCCCGGCAGCGATTGGCTCAACGCTTTCGCTCGTACTATTTTCCGTTACAGCTCTGCTGAAGGTCGCGATCGCGCCGCTCGGCATCCTCGCATTCGTGCGTGCGAACCCGAAAGCCGGAGACTTGCGCCCGTCGCTCGCGGCGCCGGTGCGACTTCTCCTCGTCGTGGTTTTTGCGCTCGTAGCGCACGGTACGGTAGTCTCAGCTCTGGGCCACGTTGGGCTGCAGAGCGTTACCATCTATATCGTGCTGTGCGGTGTCGGGATCTTAATCGTACACCGCAACCTTCTCTCGCACGTGATCGGCCTGTTAGTGCTCGGCACCGGCGTGACCCTGGCCGGTGCTCTTCTCGCGCCGACGCTCCCGGCGTCGGTCGAACTCGGCGCAACCTTCGATGCGCTCGTGGCCACCTTCATCGGACTCGCGCTCGTGCGTGCATTCTTCGCGCATAACCCCATGCTCGACGTCGACGCACTGCGGAAACTGCGCGGGTGATCATCGCCATCTGCGTGGCCGCGCCGCTGGCGTTTGCGCTTGGTGTCCGGCTCGTCCCCCAGCGCGCAAGTCGGCGCTCGGCACGCCTGGGGCTCGCGTTCGTTGCCGCGCTACTGCCCTTTGCCGCTGCGGGCTCCGTCGACGTGCTGTCACTCGTCTTCGCGGCCATCGTTTCATCCCTGGGCTTCCTGGCGACGCTTTTTTCGGCTGGGATTCTCGCCGACGATTGGACGAGCGGTTACGCCATTTGGTCAAGCAAACCGGTGTACTTCATTCTGCTCGGCGCCTTCTGGAGCGCGATGCTCCTCGTCGTTTTAGCCGGCAACTTCGCGGGGCTCTGGCTCGGTATCTCCCTGACGACGCTCACGACGGCGTTCCTTGTCGGCTACAGTGGCGAACCGGCGGCACTCGAGGCGGCGTGGAAGTATCTTGTGTTGTGCAGCGTGGGAATTGCGATTGCCCTGCTCGGTATCGTTGTGTTGGCGCACGTCTCGATCGCGGACGGGCTCACTCCGACAACTGCACTGTCGTGGGCCGCAATCGCCGAGCTCGGGCGCGCCAGTTCGACAGTGCCCGCGCGTCTGGCGGTAGCGCTGATGATCGTCGGCTTCGCGACCAAAGCGGGGCTCGCGCCGATGCACGCATGGCTGCCCGATGCGCATTCAAAGGCGCCAGCGCCCATAAGCGCGCTCCTATCAGGTGTGTTGGTGTCGTGTGCGCTGTACGCAATCATGCGCGTCCTCAGCGTGGCTTGGCCTTTGGGCGTGGGTGCGTTCGCTTCAGGCCTGCTCGAGTGGTTCGGCGCGCTTTCGATCGTTATCGCCGGAGTGTTGATGCTAACGCAAACTGATCTCAAGCGGCTGCTCGCGTACTCGACAGTCGAACACGCCGGAATCGTCGCGATCGCGCTCGGTTTCGGCGGATCCCTTGGCTGGTTCGCCGCTTTGTTTCACGTGGTGGTGCACGCGTTCGCGAAATCGTCGGCGTTCTTCTGTGCCGGCATCGTACAACGCGAGCGCGGCGCTACAGAGATGCGACGGCTCCGCGGGCTGTGGAACGAAAGCCCATCGGGTCGGATTTTGCTGGGATCACTTGGAGCGTTGTCGGGAATGCCGCCCTTTGGGCTCTTCGTGAGCGAGCTACTCGTCGTAGCTGGGGGCATCGCGGCGCATCAGTGGGTTCCGCTCGCGGTCGGCGTCGTAGGATTCTTGCTCGCCTTTTCCGCGATTGCGCGCGCTGCGATCGAGATCGAGGCGGGCGCAGCGCAGAGCCGCTCAGCAACCATGCCAACAAGTTCCGCGCGCTCGTATGCGCAGCTCCCGGCCATAACCGCTACTTTAGCGCTGACCTGCTCGCTCGTGCTCGCCGTGCTTCCGTGGTTCCCGTTCAGCGCTGCACTTCAGGGGGCTGCGGCGAGGATTGGAGGCGGGCCGTGACATTGGGCGCGCAAGCAACGACCGACGAGGATATCTTCAGGGAGAGCGTCGTCGCGCAGGCAGGATCGGGTGTTCCGCTGGGGGCTTACGCCGACGCGGACTCGATCCATTACCTATTCTTGCGCGAGGCGAGTGAACCGTTGGTGATCACGCATCGGCTTGGCGCGTTACGAGCGGCATCCGCAGTCTCGGGCGTTTGGCCGGTGTTCTCGTGGGATGAACGCGAGATGGCGCAAGAGCGAGACGTCCGCTTCGACGTGCTCCCCGACGCCAGGCCACTACGGGCGCAACGCGGCATTATGCCCGAGGCGATAGTTGCCTACGGTGAGGGCCTGATGCACTTCGTCGTGGGCCCGGTTCACGCGGGAGTCATCGAGGCTGGCCGATTCACATTTAGTTCAGGCGGGGAAACGGTCGTGCACCTCGATGCGCAACTCGGCTACGCCCACCGCGGCGTCGAGCGCGCACTCGAAGGACGTTTGGCAGTCGCCTGCCCGCCGCTCATTGCGCGCATTTGTGGGAGTTGCAGCGCCGCACGATCGTTCGCATACGCACGCGCCCTTGAAGCGTTAGCGGGCGTCGAAGTGAGCGAGCCGGTCGACCTGGCTCGCCTTGTCGTCGCCGAGCTGGAACGCATCTACAACCACCTCGGCGACCTCGCTGCGAGTTCGTCTGGCGCGGGCTGGGCAGTCGGCTTCGCACATGGTATGGCTCTGAAGGAGGAAGCGATGCGCTTAAATCACATCGCGAGCGGGCATCGGCTGTTGTTCGACGCGATCGTTCCTGGCGGAGTCAGCGCGTCGGTTCTCGCTGAACGGCGCACCGTCCGCGCCAGGCTAACGGTTCTCGGGGAGCGGACGGAACGCTACCTGAGTAAGCTGTTCGCCAATGCATCGCTGGTCTCACGCTGGCACGGCGCGGGCGTCGTTCCTCATGATGCCTCGCGAGCATTTGGGGCGGTCGGTCCGGCG
>DATAPM010000398.1:0-7611 GCA_036265225.1 Vulcanimicrobiaceae bacterium | reverse complement strand
ATACTGCAGCACGCCCATGCCGACCACTTGACTCTGGCCGTCAAACCGAAGATCGGTCGTATAGCTCTGGGCACCCAACTCGATGCGGGCGACGTCGCCGAGGTGGACGTAGCCGCCGTTAGGATTAGCGCGCAGAACGATGTTGGCGAACTGCGACGGGTCGGAGAGCTGCGTCAGCGCGTTGACGGTATAGGTGTAGGGTTGATTCTTGGGGGCGGGAGGCGAGCCGATGCTACCGGCCGCCACGGCCGCGTTCTGTTCTTGCAGCGCCGTCACGACGTCCGTGGCGTCGAGCCCTTGCTGGGCTAGCTTGATCGGGTTGACCCAGATTCGCATCGCGTACTGGCGCTGGCCGAAAATAATGACTTGCGAGACGCCTTGCACGCGGCTGAGATTGTTGGTGATGTTGAGCTGCGCATAGTTGCTCAGCGTGAGCGTGTCGAGGCTCTTGCGGTCGGACGTGAGCGCGATGCCCATGACAAAGGCGCCCGAGTTCTTGGCGACGGTGATGCCGATCTGTTGGACGGTCGCGGGCAGCTGCCCGATGGAGGATTGAACGAGATTCTGCACGTCGGCCGCGGCGATGTCGAGGTTGACCCCGAGGTTGAAGGTACAGGTAATCGAGGAGGTGCCTTGGGCGCTAGTCGAGCTGATGTAACGCAGGCCCTGCACGGTATTGACTGCTTGCTCGAGCGGCGTCGTAACTTGCGCCTCGACGGCTTGCGGGCTGGCGCCGGTATAGATGGCCGTGATCGTCACGACCGGCGGCGCAATCTGCGGGTACTCCGAGACCGCCATCGCCGGTATGACCACCAAGCCGGCAATGAGGATGAGCATCGAGCAGACCGCTGCCAGGACGGGACGATTAAGAAAAGCCTTGGTCATGACGTTAGCCGTACCAACCTACGGACGTTACCGGCGGTTGCGAAATCTGCAACCCCCTCGCCCAGATTGTTTTAGAAGGCCTGCTCCGCATGGTACGAGCTGCGCGAGAGCGGGCTCGATACGACTTGGTGGAAGCCCCGCCGTTCCGCCAGCCTGCCCAGCCGTTCAAACTGCGCGGGGGTAACGTACTCTGCGACGGGCAGATGTTTTTTGCTCGGCTGCAGGTATTGGCCCATGGTCAAGATGTCCACGCCGGCGGCACGCGCATCGTCCATCGCCGCTTCGACCTCGACTTCGCGTTCGCCCAAACCGAGCATGAGCGAGGTCTTGGTGAATCGCTCGGGGGCGCGCCGCTTCACGTGCGCGAGCACGGCAAGCGACTGCTCATAAGAAGCGCGCTTGTCGCGCACCGAGGGCGTCAGGCGGCGCACGGTCTCTAAGTTATGGGCAAAGACATCGGGCCGAGCGTCGGCGACAATGTCGAGCGCGGTCAGGTCACCCCGGTAATCGCCGCTAAGGATTTCGACGCGGGTGCCGGGATTGCGTTCGCGTATGGCGCGCACGGTGTTGGCAAAGATCAACGCGCCACCGTCGGCGAGGTCGTCGCGGTCGACCGCGGTTACGACCAAATACTTCCAGCCCAGATCGCGGACGGCGTCGGCTACGCGCACCGGCTCGAGCCAGTCGACCTCACCGCGCGGATTGCCGGTCTTTACGTTACAGAAACGACAGCCGCGCGTGCAGAGGTCGCCCAGAATCATAATGGTCGCGGTTCCGGCTCCCCAGCACTCGGCCACGTTGGGGCAGGCCGCCTCTTTACAGACGGTGTGCAGCGCCAGCGATCCGACTTTGGCTTTGACGCGCTCGTACTCGTCGCCGATCGGCAACGAGACCCGCAACCAATCCGGCTTGCGAACTCTCACCAAATCTATTTCGATCGCCACGCTACGCTACCAACTGCTCGGAGACAAACGTTAAGTCGAAAACGCGCGACAGCTCGTCGAGAAGCGCGGTCTTCACTTCATCGATACTCACCGAACGGCCCATCTCAGCCGAGAGCGAGGTAAGCCCGCGGTCGGAGATGCCGCACGGGTTGATGACGCGATCGTAGTCGAGCGCGTTGCACGCGTTGAAAGAAACGCCGTGCATCGAGACCATTTGTCGCACCGATAAGCCGATCGCGGCGATCTGATTGCTGCCGACCCAGACGCCCGGATGCGCGCTCCACCGCTCGCCGGGCACGCCGAAGCGCGCGCAAGCCGCAATCACCGCTTCTTCGAGCGACCGCACCAGCGGCACGACTTCCCGAAAGCGTTCGAGCCGCCGCACCGGATAGACCACCAGTTGTCCGGGGCCGTGATAGGTGGCGTCGCCGCCGCGTTCGACCGAAACCACGTCGATACCGCGCCGCTCGAGCTCGTCGGGGCGCAGCAAGACGTTCTCGGTTTTGGCTTGGCGCCCGAGCGTGACCACCGGTGCATGCTCGACGAAGATCCACGTGTCGGGCACACGCCCTTCGCGCACATCCTCGTGCAGCGCATGCTGCAGATCCCACACCTCACGGTAGGGTCGCATCCCCAAATCGAAGAGGCGCGCCGTCTTGCTCAACCATCAACCTCGGATCGCAAAGCTAGGACGCACCTACCGGAGCCTTTGGCTTGGGATTGATGATATGAATCGCCTTCCCGTGCGATGCTTCGGCTGCGTCCATAATGCCCTCGGTGAGCGTCGGATGCGGATGAACCGAGAGTCCGATGTCTTCCAGCGTCGCGCCCATCTCGAGCGCGATGACGCCTTCGCCGATGAGTGACTCGGCTTGCGGTGCGACGATGTGCATGCCCAACAGCAGATCGGTCTTGGCGTCACCGACGAGCTTTAGCAGCCCATCGGATTCATTCATCGTACGCGCGCGGCCGCTGGCGGCGAGCGGAAACTTACCGATGCGTACCTCGTGGCCGGCGGCTTTGGCTTCCTCTTCCGAGAGGCCGACGGTTGCGACTTCGGGGTCGGTGTACACGCAGTTCGGCACGGCAATGGGATCGAACGCCGCGGAACGGTCGCCGGCGATCACCTCGGCCGCGATCACGCCTTGCTTCATCGCGCGGTGTGCGAGCAACGGTGCGCCGGTGACGTCGCCGAGAGCAAAGATGTTCGGTACTTTGGTGCGCTGCTGCTGATCGGTCGCGATGAAGCCGCGGTCGTCCACCTGTAGCCCCGCGGCATCCAAGCCGAGATTGTCGGTAACCGGCCGCCGTCCGACGGCGACGAGCACCATGTCGAAGTCGCGCGTTTCGTCCTTGGAGCCGGTACCCTCGCCGTTGAGCGTCGCGCGCGCGCCGCCGGCGATTTTCTCGATGTTCACCACCTTGGTGTTGAGCATGATCTCGATGCCTTGCTTCTTGAGAATGCGTCCCAGCGTCTTGCCGATCTCCACGTCGGTACCGGTGAGAATCTGCGGCATCATTTCGACGACCAAAACTTTGGCGCCGAGCCGCCCGTAGACCGTGGCAAACTCGAGACCGATCACGCCGCCGCCGACGACCAAGAGATTCTTCGGAATCCGCGACACGTTTACGGCGTCGTCGGAGTTGATGATCGTTTCGCCGTCACGCGGCCACGCCTTGACGTCGACCGGAGCCGAGCCCGTCGCGATCACGATATTGACGGCAACGATGCGGTCCGTTCCGTCGGCGGTCTTCAACGAGATCTCCGTCGGTGACTTTAACGTCGCCTCTCCCCGGATGAAGGTCACGCCGTTGGCTTTGAAGAGCGTCTTGACGCCTCCGACGTTGGCGTTGACCACGTCGTTCTTAAACTTCGCAACCGCTTCGCGCTCGATTTGCGCTTTGGGAACCTTGATGCCGATCGCGCCGGCGTGCTCGATGTGACGCACGACTTCGCCGACGTGCAGCAATGCTTTGGTGGGAATGCATCCCCAGTTCAGACAAACGCCGCCGACCTCGTCGCGGTCGATGCAGATGACCTTCTTGCCCAGCTGTGCCAGGCGAATGGCCGCATGGTAGCCCCCCGGACCGGCGCCGATTACGGCCGCATCAACCTGGTGTTCCGCCAACTCATGACTCCTTTCACATTGCCTAAAAAACCCGGCTCGACCGACTCGTTTCGCTCAATCGAGAGCGTTCCCCAGGAAGCCCAGCGAAATGGAATCATCCATGTCCCGAATTGGATGGCCAGGCCTCCTTCCAAAGCTCGATCGCGACTCGATTGTCCCGCTCTACCGGCAGATCCACGAGCATCTGCGCGAGGCGATTCTTGCCGGCACGTTGCCCGAATCGACCCGGCTTCCGCCCGAGAGGAGCATGGCCGAGCGCCTTTCGGTTAATCGAAGCACTATCGTCCACGCTTACCGGGAACTGGTCGGCGAGGGGCTGATCGAGCAGCGAGTCGGCTCCGGCTCGCGGGTCGTGCCGCAGTTGCGCGGCGGCCAGCCTGAGCGCGCTGCCGGCGTCCCGTGGTGGGTGACGCTTCCACCTTGGCGCGTCGGCGAGTTTCCCAACGTTCTCGGGGAGCTGGCCGCCAAGCCCGAGGCGGGGCGGATATCCTTCGTGCAAGGGATCGCTCCCGAGCAGCCGTCGCCGCTGCCGGCGCTGGCGAAGTCGTTCGGCCGCGTCGCCCGCGATCCGCGCTTCGTTCTCTCCTACGGTGACTCCGAGGGCTACGAACCATTGCGCGAGTCGATTGCGGCACGCATGAACGGGCGCGGCGCCAACGGCATCCTGCCGAGCAACATTATCATTCTCACCGGCTCGACGCAGGGCATCGCGATCGTTGCCCAGAGTTTGGCCGAGCCCGGCGACGAGATCATCGTCGAGTCGCCTTCGTACCCCGGTGCGCTGCAAGTATTCCAGATCAACGGTCTGCGGGCGATTTCCGTGCCGGTTGACGACGACGGGATGCGCGTGGATCACATCGAGGCGATTCTGCGCACTCGCCGGCCGAGATTCATTTACACCATGCCGTCGCTGCACAATCCGACGAACGCGACGATGAATGCCGACCGGCGCGAGCGGCTGGTCACCATCGCGCGGCGCGCCGGCGTTCCGATCGTCGAAGACGACCCATACGGCCCTCTGGCGCCGCAGGGAACGCCGCTCGTCGGCTTGGCGCGCGATCACGTCGTTTACATTTCGACGTTCTCCAAAACGATCGCCCCGAGTCTGCGCGTTGGCTGGCTAGCGGCGCCACGCACGATTCTCGAACGTCTTTTGCTGCGCAAACAGGCGTACGATATGGCCACCAGCCTCTACGTGCAAGCGGCGATCTGCGACTACCTCGAGTGCGGATACGACGCGCACGTCGAGCAGTTGCGCGGCGAGCTGATCCTGCGCCGAACGATCGCCGACGAAGCGATCGCCAAACATTGGCCCTCGAATTTGCGCGTGAGCCGTCCCGCCGGCGGATTCTACCTCTGGGCGTCAACGCCGCGCGACCTGCGCGCTCGGGCTTTGCTCGATGCGGCCGAGCGGCTCGGCGCATCTTTTCTCTTTGGCGAGGCGTTCTACGCCAACTCCGGCGGCGATCACAATTTCCGTCTGGCGCTTACGGCGGTGGCGCGCGGCGAGATTGCCGAAGGCATTCGCCGCATCGGAGAAGCCATCTCGACGCTTCGCTCGTGACGGCGCTGCAGCGCCGGCTGCTGAGCTGGTATCGGCGTCACGGGCGCGCGAAGTTACCGTGGCGAAGCAACCGCAGCCCGTACCGCACCTTGATTAGCGAGTTCATGCTGGCACAGACGCAAGTCGATCGCGTCGTCCCCAAGTTCGAAGCCTTCGTCGAACGCTTTCCCGATCTGGCGGCATTGGCCGGCGCCACGACCGCGGAGGTGCTGCGCGCGTGGCGAGGGCTGGGCTATAACTCGCGGGCGGTGCGGCTGCATCGCCTAGCGCGCGTCGAATGCGAACGCAACGGCGGAGGGCTTCCCTCGGATTCCGCGGCGTTGCGGGCGCTGCCCGGCGTCGGCACCTATACCGCCGCGGCGATTCGCGCCTTCGCCTTCAATCTCGACGACGTCCCGGTCGATACCAACGTCAGGCGGATCGTCGAGCGAGTCTGTTTCGGTGGCGAGGGCAGTGCCGGCATCGCGCCAAGCGGGGTCGAGGCGCAAGCGCGCGCGCTGCTGCCCTCGGGGCGAGCGCACGACTGGGCTTCGGCGCTGATGGATCTCGGGGCAACGATCTGCACGGCACGCGCCCCCAGATGCCTCGTCTGTCCGCTGCAAAGCGATTGCAAGGCGGCCCCGCTTGATGGCGGCGCGCTCGAGCGGCTGCGCGCGGCGCGCAATAAACCGCGCGCACCGCAAGCGGCGTTGCCGTTCGAACGGACGACGCGCTACGCGCGCGGGCGCATCGTCGAGCGTCTGCGCGATTTGCCGCCGGGTCAGCGGATCTCGCTGCTCGACCTTCACCGCGAGATAGCGCCGGCAATCCCGGGCCGCAGCCTCGAGGACGTGCGCGGCTTGGTCGCGGCCCTCGAGCGCGATGGTTTAATATCGCACGACGGAACGACCGTCGCTCTGCGAGAATGAGGACGCGTGCCGTCCATTCCTTTTCCGAAGAAGAAGGTTCCGCGCGCGACGGCGATCGCGGCGCTTGAAATTCTCGAACGCACCTACCCCAATCCGGAAACGGCGCTCGATCACGTTAACGACTACGAGCTTCTGATCTCCGTGATTCTCTCGGCGCAGACGACCGACGCGCGCGTCAACCTGACCACGCCAAACCTCTTTGCCAAATACCCGACCCCTGAAAAGCTGGCACGCGCGAAACGGCCCGATGTCGAGAAGATCATTATTTCGACGGGCTTCTTCCGAATGAAGGCCAAGAACATTATTGCCTGCGCGGGCGACTTGGTGGAGCGCTTTGGGGGCCAGGTCCCGCGCGAGCGCGAGGATCTGGAGTCGCTGGCCGGCGTCGGACGCAAAACCGCCAGCGTCGTAATGGCGAACGCGTTCGCGCAGCCGGCGCTGGCCGTAGACACTCACGTGTTTCGCGTCTCGCACCGTCTCGGCTTGACCTTGGGCAGCACGCCACGCCAAGTCGAAGACGACCTAACTAAGCTCGTTCCCCCGGAGAAGTGGGGCGACGCAACGCACTGGTTGATTCTTCACGGGCGCGCCATATGCAAAGCGCCCACGCCGCAGTGCGCGCGTTGCCCCGTCAATAATCTCTGTCCGACGCCCGCAATCATCGCAAAGCTCTAGTCGTCATCGGGGTCTTCGTTTGAAACCGGTTGGCCTAGGTAGTAGTCGCCGTGGCGCACGCTCGGGATCTGTTTGAACGCACGCGGCTTCCGGTTGAAGTTGAAGAAGTCCGAGAGATCGTCGGCGCGCACGTCGGTCGTTCCCAACGAACCCAATCCGAACGTCTCCTCGGTGAACTTCAAGATGCTGCCGAACTCGTGTTGAACGTGCGAGACGTAGCCTTTTTTGGTGTACGGCGAGATTACGACTAGCGGGACGCGGAAGCCGAGCTCGTAAGAGTTATAGACCGGCGGGGAGACGTGATCGTACCATCCTCCCCAATCGTCCCAGGTGAGGAAGATCACGGTATTGTCCCAATACTTGCTCTGGCCGATCGCATTGACGATCGAGGCGACCCAGTCCGGGCCGGAGCCGTCGGTAATGTTGGCGTGATCCGATGCTCGGGCGGTCGGCATGACCCAGACGACGTTAGCCAAATTGCCGCCGGCGACATCGGTAAGCACTTT
>DATAPM010000397.1:0-6076 GCA_036265225.1 Vulcanimicrobiaceae bacterium | reverse complement strand
AGGGTATTTGTAGAATCCCACGTCGCTGCCATCGAGATTTGGACCAACGACGGTTTTACCGTCAATCCAAAATTGGACGATATCCTCGGCGCTGCCGTCGGTGGGATCATCGATCGGCGTTACGTGTACGATTTTGCCGCCCACTCCCGTCGTCTGGTTAATCGCCGAGACATCGGCTTGGCCGACGCTCTGATCGCCGACCGCGACATACTTTCCGTCCCACTGCACCTGGCCGGGGTAGTAGATTAGGCCGCCTTTGAGCGTTATGTTCTTAAAGGCGTTCGCGCCTTTTGAAAGCTCGGCGAAGAAGAATTGGCTTTGGGCCGCGTCGGTTCCGTCAGCATAGAGATTGCCTTTCGGGTCGTAACCGCAAAAATTGAAGTGAGGGATTTTCGAATCCGTATAGTGCTTTGGCGTGCCTTTGGCATGCACGTAGACTGCAACAAGGCCCCCTCCCGAGGAGCCCAACCCATAGGTCGTGACCGCGAGATTGCCGGTCGCCGGATCGACGGAGCACCCGATGTGCGCCCCCAGACCCGGATCCTGAACCGCCGCCACGTGCTTCTTTCCGCCATGCTTATACTCGACGGCAACGTCTACAGCTCCGGCATTGTTCACAATCCAAACGTTTTGTTTCGCGTCCACACAGATGCCGTCTGGAGAAGCAAGGTCGTCCGTCAATTTCCCCATCGGCTTATCATCGGGATACGAGAAAACGTTGACCACGTTGCAGTCCAGGTCTGCGACGTAGAGGAGGGCGGTCTTTGCAGCCTCGGGCGACATCCACGATCGGGCGGCATCCGCGCAAGAGGACGAACGCACTCCGGCGGCACTCGGACGGACTCCGGTCGTATTTACGAGGCCTCCGGCCACGCCACTGAAGACCGGCCGCGATAAGGGCGCCTGGTACTGACCGCCGCATGCGGCGAGGACGGCTAGTGCGCAAAGGGCCAGCACGTAGCGGCTGGAGTCTGGAAACGGAATACGACCTCCCGTGATGCATAAACGCATCGGATAACTAAGGACGTTCGCCGCTCGCCCTCAGTCCCATGGCGCAGCCAGGAGACATCTCGGATGCGAGCACCCGCACTTGCTCGCGCAAGCGCATCCCAACGCGACCTGAAGTGTTGTCGCCTGGTGGGCGGGTTAGCCCTCCAAAGGGCTTACGAGCGGGGGAGCGCTGGCGGTCACCGCGTGCGGCGACGCCAGGAGCAGCCTTCCCGACTTGACGTTTTTTCCAGCGACATCGGCATCATCGTCAGGCTTCGTCTCGACGCCGAACTCTACGTTGCTTCGGCTTGGCCGTATTTTTTCAACGGCTATCGGCGTCCGCTCTTCGATAGCGCAGAACCAATCGGGCGACCGGAGTCAACGAACTCGTGCCGCTGGCAAATCACTTCCGCCATCTTTACGTTGGCAGCTTCGACGACGGCGTCATCTACACGTTCGGCCTGCCGCTTTCGAACAAGCGCTGAGGCGGGTCGGCCGCGCGCGGCCGTTTTGTAACGCCGTTTGCGAGACAAAAACGTCACGTGCCGCAATGCGGCAGTCTTAGCCATGCCTTTTGTGCCAGACTCGGTGACCCGTCCGGTCTTGCCGTCGCCCATCAATACCTTTACGCTTCCGGCGCTAGTGCTTCGGGCGAAGAGGTTCTGCAGTATGCACTCCCGCTCAGGAAACCGGAGTTGCCATCCGGCTCGGTCACAGGCCTCTCGAAGATCGATGTCCCTCCATCGCAGCGGAGAACAGAACGCTTTACGATCCTTCAGCGACGGAGGAACCGTCGGAGCTTACTCGCTGCCGCTTACGCCGAACCAACCGCTGGAATACACGATCAACACAGCACCACAGTACAACGGTGCGACTGGTGTCGCCGTCGATCGTCGCTGCCACATCTGTACGTCTCGCTCTTCACGCTCGGTCGAGTCTACGACTACAAGCTGCCATACCGACTAAGTGAGCCACCGACGATCCTTCAAGTGAACCCATACAGGGGACCCTACGGTATCACCGTCGGCGATGATCACCTCTTCGTGACAGACGGTACCGCAGGAGCCATCGAAGCATATCCATTGCCCCTGACGCCGATGTCGATCCCGGACGCGATCGTACCATTCGCGGATCAGGCGCCGGCGTAACAGTGCGGTCGCGGTATTCCAGCCGTCCCTGCCCTTCGTAAACGGGTTTACGGGGCGATGTTGACCGACTGTCCCGGGTTTCGCCGGCGGCGACTGCAGCGATCGCGCCGGGTTACCGCCCGCCGGATAGCGCCAGTAGTCGAACTCGGCTGCGATCCGTAATAGCTACACCGGAGTTTTCGCAGACCCCGTTTTTTCGACGATGAACGGCTGCGGAAATCGACGCTGTTGCCGTCGCAATCGCCGGTAAGAACGACTTGCCTCCGTGCGGCAGCTGCATAGCCAATGGCGCTCCCGCCGCATCCTGAAGCGTTAACACCGGTCTCGTTTTTTAACGAGGAGAAGCGGCATAGCGGTGCGGCGGCGATTCTATCTAAGGGTCTGATGCCGTGACGGGTTTCTGTCAGGTTGGATCTGCGTCCCGCAACAGGAATCGAACGCTCATCGCTGCTACTTGCGACCAAAAGCGGGGGGGCGCCCACCGTCGCCCGCTGGAGGAAAAATGGTGAAGGTATCTTACAAACTCTTGTTTGCCGGCGTTGCAACCATAGTTGCAGCGGGATGTTCGAACGCGGGGGCGCCCAACGTGCCCCAAGTCGCCAGCGGTGCAGCGCATCTCCGAGGCCCGAATGCTGGCATCGCGCGCCTGCAATTCGAAAACTGGCGCTCGACGATTCAACAACTACCGAAGCCGAAAAACGCGTGTCTCATGGCTAGCTACCCGAAAACACAGTGGCGGGAAATTCCTTGCATAAAGCCGCCGAACACTCCGCTTTTGCCGGAACACGGGGTCCGCAGCGCAACGGTCGGCGATGGCACTGATTTTGCAGCGGTCGTAACCGGGCACATGAGTTTTGCCGAGGGTGGATTCGATCACGTCACGGGCGTCAAGAGCGAGTACGTCGTGAGGCGAAAGCACCACGTTTCCAATGCATATTCGCTACAGCTCAACACTCAATTCTTTAGGACGCAATCATGCGCAAGTCTTGGATCTCCAGACCCTCAGAGCTGCTTCGGCTGGGAGCAATTCGCCTACGATACGGGGCGTCCGGTAGGCCTTTTCATTGAATACTGGCTCGCCGATTTTGGACCGCTGGGCACCAAGTGCCCGTCGGGTTGGCATAAATTTGTTTTCAAAGAGCAGAACGAGGTCAATTGCTGGATCAACTCCGCTGAAATCCCAACGCCGGCTGCGCCAATTACCTCGCTGGAAAAACTGCGCCTGCTAGGCTCCGCTGCCTACAGTTCCAGAGATCAGGATTTTGCCGAACTGATTGTCAGCCTCAGCAGCATCTACTATGTAGCCGGCCAAAACTGGTTCCCCGATCTGGACTCGCAATGGCAGGATACGGAGTTCAACATTTTCGGAGATTGTTGTGGCGACCAGGCCGTTTTCAACGCTGGATCGACGATCGTCGTACGGACCGAGGTCGAGAGTGGAGCGACAACGGCGCCTGCCTGTGACTCGGAAGGCTTCACGGGTGAGTCAAATAATTTGTACCTCACCGGCACGCCGGGTAAATGGCGCAAAACGCAGTATCCCTCAATCATTTTCACCGAAACCAATGAGAGTAGCGGCTCACAGGCATCATGTGCAGAAAAAGGGTCTAAGGCGTACCACAGCCTGCACTAATGACGTTGGTCCTGTTCCCGGATTGCCTGTAGGAAGACATGGCCGTAGCGTTCGAGTTTAATGTCGCCGACGCCGCCGATCTGCCCCAAGGCCTTGAGCGTTGACGGGGGAGTTGGCGACGACTTCGTGCAGCGTAGCATCGGAAAGAATATCGCTTCATTGCCGCTTATGGCATCGCGGTAAAGCGCGCGCTACTCCTTGAGGGCTCGCCGGCCTTCATCAGTCAGTACGACTGTGCAATGCTAGACCTCCTCAATGCATCCGGTTCGCACGAGTTCCGGGAGCATCGCCGTCCCCACTGCTCTTTACTTCGATCCTTTCCAATGCCGAAGACTCGCACGGCCGATCTTGCGCAGCCAATGTTCGCCCATGCGAGCGATGCACGGCGATAGCATCAGCGCGTCGGAGGGAATGCTTGCCGGGCGCACGCGCGGCTGCGGGGGAGCTGCATAGCCGGCGTCGCGGGCGTTCCGGCATCGGCCGCAGCCGCCGGAACTGCGCATAAGCCGCCAAGCAAGGCCAAAGCGATAGGTGAAAGATACTTCATGTTTTACTCCTCGGTGTAAGCGAACGCGCTCTGTACGAGCGTAGCGTTAGCCTATGGGAACGCCGTCCAACCAGCGTCCAAACCGCGAAGTCACATCGCGCGCCCGCACGGACGTACCCATCACCTGGCAAGCCCACGCCAAGCTGCTCAGGGAGCGAACTGTAGATGCCTTCTGTTGAGTGGCACTTCGAAAAGCGAACGCTCAATAGGTCCGAGCGGCCGCATTTCCCTATGCGGATTGCTACCGGCGCGGCCTTTCAGAATCCAGGATGAGCCGTAGGCTGGCTTTTAATACCTTGAAGCGGCGCTTGCCCAGAGTTTTCTCCCAGTCCTTTTCAATTTCAGCAATGATGGCGCGGCCTCGCTCGATCATCCGCTCACCGCGCTCGGTCGTAAAAATCAGTTTTGAGCGACGGTCTCTTGGATTTGGCAAACGGACTACATATCCGGAAGCTTCCACGTCGTCGATGAGTTCCTTCATCGCCGGCGTCGTCATACGCGCCTTGGCAGCCAGCTCAGTCAGTGTACTGCCTTCATCCTCAATGTAGATAAAAATTGGCGAATGCGCAGCGCGGATCTGACCTTGCGTTTCGGCGCGAAGCCGGTCCGTAATCTGCCCCACGAAGGAAGCATAGATGGGGCCGACAAGCCGCCCGAGCGACGCGGGATCGGGAGGCGGAGCCATACGCCGGCGGGGCCGGGTATTTGATCTTGACAAAAAGAACCACCCTCGGTTATTGTTAGGAAACCTTATTATATAGTTAGGAAGCTTTATTAGTTCTCCGGCACACCGTTGCGGTCCTCTATGTACGGCTTGTCGGTCGCGACGGTAGGCGACGGTGAACCTTGATGGCTCTTAACTCTTGGAGAATTATTTATGAAAGTTCTGAGTGCAGCCTCCCTCATGGCATTTGGGTTCATCGCCGGATGCGCGGGATCCACGCCGGTCATTACTCCGCCGGCGCCGCCGGCGATGGCTTGGACATTGCAGGCGGGCGCGTCAAGTGCGCGAGAGGCCAACCAAGGTTTGCAATTCTACACGACCTCAATCACCATCGATGCCGGGGACAGCATCACTTGGGGCTTTCCGGCGGGTGAGCCGCACACGGTCACGTTCTTAGGAAATCGCAAATCGCTGCCCCCACCCACCGACCCCACCGTGGCTATGCCGGCGGGTGGCTCTATTTACGACGGTTCCACGTACACGAGCTCGGGATTCAAGCTGCTTGGCGGCAGCTATACGCTAACGTTTCCAAAGCCCGGTGCGTACAAGTACTACTGCCTGCTCCATGGCACATTGAAGGGCGGTATGATCGGAAATATCACGGTGCAGCCCGCCGGCGCGCCTTATCCGCGAGCACAAAAGCAATATACTACCGCGGCGCGGGCCATGATTTTAAGCGACCTCGCGAACGCCGCGGCGTCGATTAACGAGTTCCCCTATCGAGTTGGCGGAAGGCACCTTGCCGCCGGAATTGCTCCGAAGTTGAATACGGGGCCGCCTTCGACGTCTACGGTTGTGCGCTTTCTCGATAGTAAGTCGGATAGCGATCAGAGCGTCGCTATTGCCGTGGGAGCAACGATAACGTGGACGAATCTTTCGAACAACTTTCCGCATACCGTGACGCTCGGAATTGCCGGGCGGCGGTTTCCGAATCTGCCCCCGTTCTCGCCGCCATCCGGCGGAACGACGTATGACGGAACCGTGGTGACGAACTCCGGCTCCTTGTTTCCGGGACAAAGCTATAGCCTGACCTT
>DATAPM010000396.1:0-13988 GCA_036265225.1 Vulcanimicrobiaceae bacterium | reverse complement strand
GTTGCCCTTGACCTAAAGTATAGTTGAGGTTGTAGACTCGGTGACGTTATGGAATGGTTTCAAGAAGGACACGTCGCGATCGTCACCGGCGGAACGCGCGGCTTAGGCAAAGAGCTTGCGCGGGAGTTACTGGCTAAAGGGCTGCTGGTAATCATTGACGGCCGCGATGCCGTCGAGCTCGAACGTGCGCGCAAGGAGCTCGCCGATGTCGGGACCATTGTCGCTATTGCCGGCGATGTCTCCGACCCCGAATCACGCGCACGACCTGATTGCGGCCGCCCGGCGCGCCGGCCGGCTCGACTTACTAGTAAATAATGCGTCGACGCTCGGCAAGGTCCCACTTCCGGCCGTTGCCGATCTCGACCGGCCGACGTTCGACTCGCTTTTCACCGTCAACGTCTTCGCCCCGATCCATCTCGCCCAACATGCGTTGAAGCTAATGGCCTCGGCCGGCGTCGCCACGATCGTGAGTATCACGTCGGACGCAGGTGTCGAAGCTTATCCCGGATGGGGTGGCTACGGGGCGACCAAAGCGGCGCTCGAACATGTTTCGCGCGTTCTCGGCGCCGAGCTCGAAGGAGGCTCGACGCGCATCTTGGTCTTCGATCCCGGCGACATGAACACGGCGATGCATCGCGATGCCATCCCCGATGCCGATCCGTCGGAGCTACGCGATCCGGCTGAGTCCGCCCGAGCGCTTCTGCGGGCGATTGCCGAAATGAAGGGCGGCTTCGAGCGCGAGCGGGCGACGGATTTGGTGGCGGTGTGATTGCCTCGGCGCCACCCCGCGGTCTTGTCGCGGCGACTGCGCCGCCCGAATACCGGGGCCTCGCGCGCGACGGCGTGCGGATGCTCGTTACCGATCGCCGCATTGGTTCGCACGCGCACGCGCACTTTTACGACTTGCCCGAGCTTCTCCGTGCCGGCGATCTTCTGGTCGTCAACGACTCGGCGACGCTACCCGCTGCGCTCACCGCGTGCCGCGCCAACGGTACTGAGGTCCGCGTACACGTTAGCACGATGATCGACGCGCAACTGTGGACGGTCGAGCCACGCGCCCCGGTCGTTGCCGGCGAGACGTTGGTACTGCCCGGGGGTGCTTCGGTAACGCTCCTTACACCGGTCGACCCGGGGCGGCCGCGCCTTTGGTATGCCTCGTTTCGCTTGGGCACGCCGATGTACGCTTATCTCGCTCGCTTCGGGGAGCCGATCAGCTACGCGTACCTCGACCGCAGCTACCCCTTGCGTGAATACCAGACGTTCTTCGCGCGAAGCATTGGTTCGTCGGAGATGCCGTCGGCCGCGCGTCCATTTACAAGGGACGTCGTGGAGCGGCTGCGCGCTCGAGGCGTCGAGATCGTTAGCGTCACGCTGCACTGCGGCGTGGCCAGCTTCGAAGCTCCAGAACGTCCGGGGATCGAACGCTTTATCGTTTCGGGCGAGACGGCCGATCGCGTCAACGCCGCGCGCCGCGCCGGGCGCCGCGTCGTAGCCGTAGGAACGACCGTCGTGCGCGCGTTGGAAGCCGCTGCGACTGTGGACGGCGTCGTCGCGACCGCCGGCTGGACCGACCTCTTCATCGATGAGCGCTATCCTTTTAGCTGCGTCGACGCGCTGCTCTCGGGATTCCACGATGCCGGCGCGACGCACGTTTCGATGTTAAGCGCCTTCATGGGCTCCGAACTTCTGCAGGCTGCGTACGCGAAGGCTGCCGAGGGCGGATATGCGTACCACGAATTCGGCGACGTTCACTTGATTGAGTGACCGGCCCGACTCTTCTTACTTTTCCATCTGACAGTTAATCATCCAGTCCATTCCAAATTTATCCGTGAACATCGCGAACTTCGCGCCCCAGAACATATCGGCAAGCGGCATTTCGACTTTGCCGCCGGCAGAGAGACTATCGAAGACTCGCTGGGCTTCCACTGGATCGGTCGTTCCGAGTGAAAGCGAAATCGGGCCCTCGCCATAAGTCTTGTCGGGGCTAGCATCGGCGGCCATGAAAGAGATCGATGGCGATTCAAATCGCGCGTGCATGACCCTGTCGGCAGTCTCGGGTGTGACCGGGGGACCGTCCGCGTCTTTCGGCATCTCGCTCCATCGCATCATTCCCGCGATCTCGCCGCCGAAGATTCCCTTATAAAAGTTTAAGGCTTCTTCGCAGTTTCCAGTAAAGAATAAATAGGGGTGGAGTTCCATTGTTCGCCCTTCTTTTGTAAGCGTTGTGGGGTGGGGAGCGCGAGCCTTTGGCTATGCGAACCGAAAGCCCCTGGCGCATACTTCGCTACGCCGCAAAAGAATTTAAGTCACCGCCGAAATGCTTTATATGCGTCTTCGTTACGGCCGAAACAAACTACTGGCAATATCTTTACGTGCTCGATTATGCGAGCGGAAAAAGCTTCGCAGGCTCGGCCCGGCCCACGGTGGCATCGAAATTCCGATGCAAGCGGTCGACGGTCCGAATGACGTGCCATAGCGCGTCGATCAAACACGCCCGATCTCGGCCAGGCGGTATCCGGAGACACCTAGCCTGGCCGAGTCATTAACGAGCGTCCAAACGCGCGACTAGGATCCCAGAACGGCGTCGGGACTGACCGCGATCGGCCAATCTCCGCCTGCGGTCGTGAGTTTGTCGGTTAGCGTCGAGCCGTTTGGATATGCGAGTGCCTGGATAACGAAGGGGCCGCTGTTGGCCTCCACGCTCACGTAGACTTGCTTCTCACTCTTGCTTAGCGAGATTGCGAACGGAAAGCCTCGCGTGACCGCGATCTGTTTCGATGGCTCCGTTTGACCTGCCGGGAACACGTCAATCGAGGGTTTGCTCTCGTCGATTACAATTATGTTGCCGGAGCGGTCGACTTCGAGGGCTCCCGGACTCCCGATGTCGAGGCCGAGATTAGTTCCGGTGGTGGACCCCGGCGCGAACTCCAACACATCCAATCCTATCGCGACGTAGAGGTTGTCGTGTGCGTCGGTCGCGAGGTACTCGGGGCTGCCCGAGAGTTGAACCGTCAACGATGGGGACGTGGAACCTTTCGGATATTCAGTGATCGTGTTGTTTCCGACATTTGCGCAATACACCGTGCCGGCGGCGTCGACGGTGAGGCCCGTCGGCGAATTCACGCCGTTGCTGACAGTCAAGAATGGCGACGTTTGGCCCGGTTTGTACGCGGTAATCGTGTTGTTGCCGATGTTCGTGGCGTAGACGTTATGTTTTTTGTCGACGAAGAGACGTTCGGGGTTCGAAAGGCCCGTCACGATCTGCCCCTCTTGCTTGCCGTTGACGCCTTTGGACGAAAAGATGGTGATCGTGTTGGAGTCGTAGCTGCCCCAATAGATCACGTTCTTACCTTTGTGACCCTTGGCTTCTCGCGAAAGCCAGCCGTGTGCGTTCGAACCGGCGGGTTGCTCGCGCCGGCTGCGCCCGCTTGCCAGAATGCGGTTTGCTTGAACGCCGCCGGCGGCAAGAGACCTGGCTGAGGGGTTGGCGTTGTAAGCCGCCGGCGTGCCTGCGGCCGAACAACCCGCAACCAGTGCACCGAGCAAAGAAACTCCCGCCAAACGGCGGACAGACGAAAAATGCGAGAACACGCGTTCATCCTCCTTACGAGATAATGGGTTGGGCGTCAGCCGACGTTCGGCAGTCTCGCACTGGCGCCCTCGAATATTGCGAGAGACACATGGTAAGTTGTTCACTTGGCAGGCTGTACAAAGAACCACCAATCGGTTGCTAAATGAAAAGACATTCTACTCCAGCGACGCGAAGGCGGCCGGCGCGCGAAATTGCGAAACCGGAAGTTCGAAGGCAAACTTCCGGTTTTGCTTACTTACACCGGCAGCGCCGGGCGTGCCCTTAGGAAAACGAGGCTATTTCTTCGCTGCCGTCACGCCGAGCGGAAAATCGAAGTTTCCCGTGAACGTCGCGACCGGTGAGCCGCCGGCGGGGTAGTTGTAAACCTCGCCGCCGTCATTTCCTGCGTCGGCGCAATACAGTAGGCCCTTAACGATCCACGTCTGCGCGCAGTCGCTGGCCCCGGTAAGGTGTATGGTGTTCTTCAAGGTGGCCGTCGTTCCACTCACCGTGTACTGATACGTCTCACTCGTGAGTTGGTCGAACACGCTGAGGTACGTGCCATCCCACTGCACGGAACCGGGGAACTCCGGAGAGTTGCTCGTATTGATCCTGACGGCTTTGCTGCTGCCCTTTGGAAGCTCGACGAGTGCGAAGCTATAGCTTAGGTCGAAGCCGTCGGCAAAGAGATTGCCACTGGGATCGTAGCCGTCGAAGTACTCTCTGCCAAGGGGCGTGTCGTACACGGTAGGCGTACCGGTGGCGTTCTTATAAACTACCAGCTGACCGGCAGGCCCGTAAGAGTTACTCAACAGGATGCCGATTGCAAGATCGCCGCCGTTATTCATGGCGCAGCTGGATGTGAACGTGTAGGGAAGGGAGATGGTTCTGAGCACCTTGTTACTCGGGACCTTGTATTCGGTAATCAGGTCGTTCGTGCGCCCGGCGTTCCAGATAATTTTCTTCCCGTAGCCGTACAGGACGTTGGTGCACCCCTGGCCGCCCGCGCCATCGATCTGGCCAATCATCTGAGTGCTCTTTGGATAGTTGAACATGCTTGCGTAGCTGCCGTAGTCGTTAATGATGTACTCGTAGTCTTTTTTCGCTTTTTTATCCGGTACGAGCTGTGCGTAACGCGGCAGCGGGTTCCGCCTCGCCGCCGTTGTCGGCCTTCCATTCACAAACAGCGTCCTGCCCGAGAAGGACGCGTCGAGCGCGCCGGCTGACGGCGCAACCGCCGAACCGCTTCCACAGGCCGAGACTATTGCGAGAGCAACGACGGCACTGGCGCACTTAAGTAAACCAGGGGTGTTCATTAAAGCTTGCTCCTTTGAAGATCGGACGTCGCGGGCTTCTTGCAGTGTGAGGCTCAGTTAGCAATTAGCACGCTGAATAGCAACAGTGGTGTCTTTTGGTTTTCGACCGGCATTGGGGCCGTGCCTCTGTAAGCCGATCGAAGAGGGCTTTGCAAGTAGCTAAGGAGCGTTGCAGCGCGGGCTCTTACGCGGAGCTGAAGCGAATCCGTTCCCCAAACAGTCGTCCCGCCGCTCGGGCGGCATATGCTCAGTGGACGGCCACACCCCACGGTTCGCTCAGCATCTCGATCGTCGGTTTGGTCGGCGCGCCCTTGGCCGTGAACGTCAGGAGCGTTTGGGGACTGTGATTGATCACGTAAATCTTGCCGGTCGCGTCGACGGCCACGCCAAAGGGCGTCCCCAGTCCGGTGGTGATCGTCGGAGTCGTCGGCTTTCCACTAGCCGTGAACGTCATGAGCGTGTTGCCGTAGTAGTTGGTGACGTAAATTTTCCCGCTCTTGTCAACGGCGATGCCACCGGGTCCACTGAGACCGGTGATGGTAGGCTTTGTCGGCTTCCCATCGGCGGCGTACGTAGTCACCATGCCGCTTCCAAAATTCGCGACGTAAATTTTGCCCTTTGCGTCGACCGCGATCCCGCGCGGCCCATCGATGTTCGATATGGTCGGCGTCGTCTGCTGCCCGTTTGACTTATAGGTGGTCACGTTCGAAGTGAAAGCATTGGTCACATAGATCTTGCCGTTGGCGTCTACGGTTACGCCCGTTGGTTCGTTCAAACCGACCGTGATCGTCGGTTTGATCGGCTTTCCATTCGAATCGTACGTTGTGACGGTGTCGTCGTAATAGTTTGGGACGAAAATGTTGCCTTTCGAGTCGATGGCAATGATACCGGGGTCATTTATACCTTTGGTGATCGTTGGCTTCGTAGCCTTACCGGCTGCCGTGTACGTCACGATGTTATTGGCAGCCGAATTCGCGACATAGATTTTTATGCCGGTTTTTGCGTCAGGGATATCTGCCAACATCCCGGGCGTCCGGACTGCCGCGTTACTGACGGGCAGCGCGGCCGTTGCGGCTGCGTGGCCGTTACACGCACACAAAACCGATACCAAAACGGCGATCGCCGCCCAGAGACCTCCAACTCGCATCCCAATGCTCCTTTTGGCGCCCGACAGTGCGGCCGCCAGCTTACCAGATTCCTTACTTAAATCCGCCGAGCCCCGCGCGCCTTGATGCTTTGGAACCATCCGATGGGGCGTTGGGCCCGGATACCAATCGGCGAGAACAAGAGCACCGGCCTATACAATAAGCCGGTGCTGTTCATCTCTGACTAGGAAACGCGGAATTATTTTCGTGATGCCGTTGCGCCGAGCGGCAAGTCGAAGTTGCCCGTAAAGACCGCAATCGGGGAACCGCCGGCCGGATACTTGAAAACTTCGCCGTTGTTGTTTCCCGCATCGCCGCAGTAAACAAGACCCTTAACGATCCAGGTCTGCGCGCAGTCGCTTGAACCCGTGAGCTGTATAGTGTTCTTCAGCAACGCTGTGCTCCCGCTGACCGTATATTGATAAAACTGGTTGGTTATCTGATCGAAGACGGTGAGGTACGTACCGTCCCACTGCACGGACCCGGGGAACTGCACCGTGTTGCTGGTAGTGATCGTTTGGAACTTATTGCTGCCCTTCGGGAGTTCGACGAGTGCGAAGCCCGAGCGGTCGCCGGTAAACCCGTCGGCGAAGAGATTTCCCTTGTTGTCGTAGCCGTTGAAGAACTCTTCGTCCAGAGGCGTCGTATAAACGGTGGGCGAGCCGCTCCCATTCTTGAAGATCAGGACTTGGCCACCCGGCCCATAGCTGTGCCCGTACAAGATTCCAACTGCGAGATCGCCCTGGTTGTTCATAGCGCAACTTGATGGGAAAGAGTAGTTGACACTCAGCGTTTTGATCGGCGTGTCGGGGACTTTGTACTCAGTAATCTGCGTCGGACCGCCGACGTTCCACATTATCTTCTTCCCGTAGCCGTAAAGGACGTTCGTGCACCCTTGACCACCGTCACCATTAATCGCGCCGATTTGCTGATCGCTCTTTGGATAGTTGAAAATGCTGGCGTACGTACCGTAATAGCTGAAGATGTACTCGTAGTTCTTCTTCCCATGATGGTCGGGGACCATCGTCGCATAACGCGGCATGGGGCTCAGACGCGCTGCCGTTACCGGTCTGCCGTTCACAAAGAGCGTCTTACCGACATATTTGTACGCGCTGACCGCAGAGCTTGATGGCGGGACCGCCGTGCCACCGCCACACGCTGATAACGTCGCGAGTGCGGCCAGGACACCGGCGGCTTTCACTAAACCTGGCGTAGTCATTGACATTGCTCCTTTTTGAGTAGAAACGATCGCCTTACTTCTAGGGGAGTGGGCCGAAAGGACGAGTTGGCCCGACTGTTCGGTAACACCTAGCTCAGTCCCGGTACAGCGGCCTTAGGCAGGGTTAGCAAGCTACGGGCATGATTTGCTCGGCGCCAAGACCGCGGTTTTCAAACTCCGGATAATGAATTCGCGTACACGGGACTTCATCAGCCTGGGGTCTGCGCGTCCTCTGCGACGTCTTTGATTTCGGTCGCCGTCTCTTCGGGCTCGTCCACGAACTCTATAGACTCGACCGCGCCGGCGGTGGGTATTGCTGCCAGGCGTTCCTCGTTGGTACCCGTCGATGGATTTACGTCGTACCACTGGATTGAATAGGGCGCCTTAACCCTGATCTGCGCCTCGTAGCCCGTTATCAGTTTGCCAACCAAAGTTTGACCGCCGAAGACGAGGCGGACGTTCGCGCCTGCGAATTTCTCGAGTTCATCGTCTGTCATATTCAGCTCTTCCCTGTTTTTGTTAGATCGAGAACGCTGCTTGCATTAACCTGCTCCTCCGGCCATGCGTTCGCTCTGACCATGAATCGTCAGGGTTGGGAAACAACCTTGGCCACTACGCGTTGAGCTTCAATAGTCCTTGATAGTACTGGCGCTTTTGCGCATAGGGTTACGGGGGCCAATGGAACGTAGGCACCAGCTGCGACGAGCGTTTTCGTCGAGTCCGGCGATCTGGGTGCGCTGACGCTCGCGCACAACAAACGTCTCTTCGCTGCCGACGATGATACGGGCGTGGTCAGCGAAATCTCCAAGCGCGGGCGCGTACGGGGTCGCGACCCAGCGGTCGCGCCGGGCCCCTAAACATCGTTGCGACCGAGGCGCCCGTAACCTAGGACGAAGCACGAAGCCAGTCCGTGGCACTAGCCTCCAATGTGGAATGTAAAGAACAAAATTGCTTGAGTAATCACAAACGCAATCGGAAGAATCACGCCGGCGAGCCGACGCAAGGGCAACGCTCGCTCCGCTGAGCGGTTAAGCTGGAGAAGATGGATCCCGACGATCGTGGCAATGGAGATAACGACGAAAATAAAACACGTAAATAGCAACGCGTCGATGTAAGTGATATATTCGGTGCGCGGTAAGCTGCTCGTGGCAGTGATATTGAAAGCGACGATGATCAGCAGTGTGGCAACGGCAGATTGAAGCTGGTCTTTCGTTTTAAACTCTTCGTGCGAAAGCCAGAACGTGATCCACGAAATAATTACCAGCAGGACCAGCGGTATAATGAACTTCCAAATGTAAGAATTGGGGTTTCGCCGAACTTTGAGGCCGAATTCCACGGCATTAGCATTGCTAGCACTCCCTGCGACCGGAACTAATCTTTCGGAAAGAGAGATTGGGACCCACTGCGCGAGGCCGGCATAGTTCTGGTTCGCAAACGACGATTCCGCGGGATTCGACTTCACAATGGTACGATCGATATCGTCGCCGCGCGCTTGAACGACGACGGGCAAGACTTCTGAGTCAAAGGGAAAGCGCCGCAAATCTAAATTGGTTGATAGAGTCGCGTTGAACGCCTGAGCGTATACGACCGTTCCATCCGGGCGGTAATAAAGATCGACGAATCGGAAATTGGTCGGCGTAACTTCGTTGGTGAAGTCAAAGCCCGGCTTCCATGCCGTGCCGGGCAAATCGCGATAAGGCTGCCCTCGCGGGCGCTGCCGAAATGTAAGCCTTGGATCGTTCCACTTTGCGACGAGCAGACCCGTAACTTGCCAGTTTTCCTTCACCTCATCGATGGCGGCAAGGTTGCGTATAACGAGCGCGACATGAATGACGGTCGGTTGAGCTTGAGTCGGCTCCGTCGATACTGCGGAAGCGACCGCGGCGGTTAGGCATGCACAAAAGATCAGACTCGCAATCACTGATACGATTGCGCAATAACGGTTGGAAAGCCATGGCCGCACAGTGTCTCGGGATTCGTCGGGGCCGGCGACCGCGCCCCCCAAGTGACTGCGGCGCCGGCGCGATAACGAGGTGTGGGCGCAGGGAAGATCCTCGCGCGCGCCTTATTATCGGCTCGCTATGGTAAAAGCGCTGCGATGTGCGCTTTGGACGTCGGCCGCGCCGCTTCTTTGGCTGAGCGCCGGCGCACCTTGTCTAGCGGGCGGCGCAAAAGTCACCGCGGGAATCGAGCCGTCGTTCACAGCATGTCTTGCCGCCAGTTCGTCTTGCACGAAGTTCGTGCGAACGCAATTTCGCCTTCAGTACAAGCCGTTTTCCGTTCCGGGATTCTCCGCCCGAATCAGGCTTCTGCGGGCTTATCAGATGAGCGTGGATGACGATCGAGATGAAGGATCCAGCGAGGAGCAGCAGACCAGCAGGTTCGATCCGCCCTTCGACCTTGCCGACGTCAAACTTCGATTCACCGCACCCGACGGGCGCGATCACTTCGAAGCGCGAGCCGGCTACTCATATCAGCATCCCAATCCCAATAACGCAGACGGTTATCATGCCGCATATGTTTCCGGAGACTATTACTTTGGACCAGTCATGGCATCGGGTTGGGGTGGCCTGTCGCGTCGATTCGACGTCCTGCTGCGCGTCTCGCAAAATCTTTACGCCACATCGAACCGTCCTCTACAGAGATTCGTGCAACTCGTACCGACATACACAGTTCCCCTAACCAACGACGGATCGACGCGCGCGTATGCTTCTTACGCTAGAGAGGTCGGGATCAGCGGAATCAGCAACACGCGAACTCCCTCTAATCGTTTCGAGCTTGGCGTCTATCGCAACCCGGCACGCTGGCTCGAGCTCTATGCGCGCATGGCCTGGTGGGCGACGCGCGGCGTGCCCGGTACTGCCAGAGTCGTCGCTGGGGTTGATATCACGATCTAGTTCAGCCGCCCAGGTGGGATCACCGTGCCAACGCCCCCCAAACCTGTTGGAGAATCGTCGAATCCGGACGCAAAGCCAGCGGCGATTAATCCTATCGTGCCGAGTCGGAGAGCAATTCTGGCGGGAGCGTGTAGGAATCGAATCTCTGGACCGTCGTCTTGGCTCGTCGCAGGCCACCCTGATTCACAGTAGTTCGTGCTCAAGTGCTGTCTGCGACGTAGCGATTCGACGAGGCTCGGGGCGACTCGGAGCGGTTCATTGTTCCGAGTTGTTCCGAGTCAGTTTATAGGTGCGCACGGCGTAGTTGGGAAACAGACACGCTCGCACGCAAGGTCAATGCGAGGCGCAGAACTCGTTCTGAACGTGCGGGTGACCGGAACATCATGTCAATGCGGAACGAAGGCTCAGAAGGCGAGCAAACGCCACGAAACGGCAACTCGCTAAGCCTCGGTATGCTACGCTACGGTCGTAACGATGAACGAGCCAGTTGAAGCAGCCTATCGCGGGTACATGAGAGCGCTGGCGCGCAAGGGCGGTGCCACGACCAAACGACGTCACGGCTGCGACCCGCGATATTACCGCAACATCGGCCGGCGGGGCGGAGAGGCCTCCGTCGCCGCGCGCAAGGCGCGCATCGCCGCCGAGCTAGACGCAGTCAAGAGCGCCGAGGCTCCGATCGTCGAAGCCTCAGCCGCACTCGCCGAAGCGCCGATCGCGGAACCGATCGACACAGCCCCCGACACGCGTGCCACCACGCGCCGACGTGTATTCACCGAGCTGCTCGCCGATCGCAAACGTTTCGGGCCACGCCAACCTGAAGTGAGTGAGCACCAAAGAATCTTAGATGCAATGGCTCAGGAGCACATGGCCCGCGTCCTCGCAGGGGGTTACGATGCGAATGAACCTGAGCCGTGGGATCCGTGGAGCTGACCTAAAACCAGCCGAAGCAGCTCTCTCGAGGGCACCCCCTCCCCCCACCCTCGCGCGCAGGCGCGCTAGGACGATCGCTAGTGTGGCGCTTTCGGGTTAGAGCGTAACGTCACGCTAAACGCGCATCGGGCGAGGCGAGATAACCGTTATTACGTCGCGCGCACGGGCGGCAACTAGCCCGATCCCGCGTAGCCCGTTCCCCCAAAGCGGGGTGTCCGGCCCGCGCGACTCGATCCCGCCTAGCCCGTTCCCCCAAAGCGGGGCGTCCGGCCCGCGCGACTCTCTAGGGGGGATACCCCCTCCCCCCTACGCGCGCGCAGGCCCGCGCGCGTGAGTGAAGCGCACGTCGTCGGTGTTGCGCCCCCGCACGATTGGTGAGCGCTGCGAGGTGGTCGCACACCGCGTCACGCTAACGTGCGCCGGCGTAGGCGAGATAACAGCGATTACGTCGCGCACGCGGGCAGCGATAAGCCCGATCGCGCCCAGCCCGTTCCCCCCAACTGAGGTGGCCGGCGCGCAGGACTCTTTCCACGCCGTACTCCCCGCGAAAAATTTTCGCGATAATTATTCAAGCAAGCATCGGCAAGAAGTACAAGAGATACCACGGTGCCGTAGCGTTGTGGGATAGGAGCCAGAGCCGCTAAAATGCCGCCCCTCTCGGCCGCAGCGCCATCATAGCCGGCGCGATCTAAACTGCAAGACTGCGAGCACGCTGCGAGCCTATGTGCGAGGCGCAATCCGCGTTGCGATCGGCGTCCGGCTGCGCAGCTGCGAGGATTCTAGGCTAAGCGCCCTAACGCGATGCGGCCTCCCGGGCGCGGCGGCAGGCGATGAGTTGGGCGTTGAGACCTGTCGACTTTTCTACAACCTGAACCAGAAAACGGTTCCGTCGTTGTTCGCGCCGCCGCCTGCGGTAGTCCCGTAGAACCCGCTCTTGACCTTGAGGAGGCCTGCATACGGGTTTGCACCATCTCCCGAACCGCCAGCGAAGCTGTGGAGCACGGTTTCCTTGCCGCGCCTGGTGATCTTGAATATCGTGCCGTAGCCGTACGCGCCACCCACTTCGGTTGTGCCGTAGAGCGTACCGTTGACGCTGAGGAGCCCACCATAGGGGTATGCGCCATCTTCCGAACCGCCAGTGAAGCTGTGGAGCACTGTCTCGGTCCCCGAGGGCGTGATCGAGAAGACCGTACCGCACCCCTCCAAATACATGTAGTTTCTGCAAGTGTACGATGGTCCCGAAAGCGTCGTGCCGTAGAGCGTGCCCTTGACGTCGATCAGACTCGCATACGGGTAGGCGCCATCCGCGTAACCGAAGCTGTGGAGCACGCTTTCCTTGCCGCCCCTGGTGATCTTGTAGACCGTGCCATAACCGATTGCACCGCCGCCAGACGTCGTGCCGTAGAGCGTCCCCTCGACATTGATCAGGCCCGCTTCCGGTTCTAAACCGTCGTAACAATTGAAACCGCAGAAGCTGTAGAGCACGGTTTCGGTGCCGGAGGGAGTGATCGAGTAGACGATTCCAATGGTGTGCGCGCCGCCGTAATAGGTCGTACCGTAGAGCGTGCCCTTAACGTTGAGGAGCCCTGCATATGGGACTGAGCCGTCGCATGACGTGCCGCCGAAGGCGTGGAGCACCTTCTCCGTGCCAGACTGCGTAATCGAAAAGACGCTCCCGGTGCCGCCGCTTCCAAGTCCTTCGGAGGTAGTACCGTAGAGCGTGCCCTTGACGTTGATCAGGCCCGCATACGGGTGCGTGCCATCCCGAGAACCGCCGAAGCTGTGGAGCACGGTCTCCGTACCGGACGGTGTGATCGAGAAGACGGTCCCGTCGCCGCTTCCGCCTCCTGAAAAGGTCGTACCGTAGAGCATACCTTTGACGTTCATCAGGCCCGCAGTCGGCACAGAGCCATCCCCCGAACCGCCGAAGCTGTGGAGGACCTTATAAGACAACGAGCTGTTCTGCGTGCTACTCACGATTGGCTGGGCCGGGTGGACGATCGCCGGCGCCTGCGGCATCACGCCCGGCGCGCCGATCGGCGGCTGCGATCCGCCGCAACCGGCCAAGAGGGTAAGGCCGAAACCAAGGCTCAGGACTAAGCGCAAACCCTTCATTGCGGTTCATTGGCGGCTTGAGAGACCGCTTCGCTTATTATCCAGGTGTGTTTGTTCGCGACGATATCATTGAGAACTTTGAAGGCCGCGCCACCGTTGGGATATGACCAATACCCAAGGGCCCTTCCGCTGTGGGTGTGACCGTTGGACTGATGAGCCATTAAAACTGTACCATCCTGAATCCAGGATGTTGGATGGCGCGCCCAGGCACCGTCTAAGGCTATTCGACTGACGACGTGAGCGGACGACCCTGCGATCTCTAACTCATTGATCGAAGCGCCGTTAGTCACAGTAATGTAACTGCCATCCCACTGCACGGATCCCATATTTGTGAGCGATTGGTCTAAGGTGAGGTTGATGAATCCGCCGGTACCTTTGACTAACTCAGCGAACACTGGGGAAGCGCTTGTGGTTTTACCGTCTACGAATAGGTTGCCCTGATCATCGTAACCTATAAACCCTGTGTAGGCCATACTGGGTACAGAGTAAACCGTGGGAGTTGACGAGGGCGATGCATATACGTAGACATACCCGGTTGTGATTCTTTGGTACGTGACAGCGATCGCTGAGCTCGTTATGTCGAATGCAAACGCCACAGGCATCATTCCCGGCGGAGTTGGGATTTGGGCGATCGGCTTCTGACCACCATGCGAATCGTAAATGGTAGCACCAACGTTTACCAGGACGTCTCCGGTGCTGGGATTAGCCGTCACGATATCCAAGTCGTGTTTACCCGTTAAAAGGGTTCCGGCGGTCTTGCCGCTCGGATACGAAAGTATGCGCAGTCCTTCGCTA